>CAKPDJ010000026.1 GCA_934148875.1 uncultured Bacilli bacterium | reverse complement strand
GAACTAAAATTTTAGTCCTCTTACCAATTCATTTATCATTAGTTTTTGACTCTACCAACACTAATTGACATTGAACCAAACTTTGTAATATATGTTGCTTAAATGGGATTTTAAAAGTGTTCTCCCTTCGCACACATCGTTATTGGCTCTGTCAATATCGTAGTGTGTTACCTACTTGTCATAAAGTAGGTTTATCACCAAAATCTATTAGTTAAGAAGTTTCTTTTGTGTTTTGGCTATTTTTTGTACATATTTTCTTATTAACTATACCTGCAATCCAATGCTTTGCATTTTGAGTATTATCAGTTAGATATTTTCCATTATATCTTTCGTCTTCTTTTCCAAATGGATAGAAATTCAATAATTTATTTATTAATATATCATCTGTATCTGTTAATGATTTTATATAATTAAAACAGTTTTCTACTATTTCATCCATATAATTTGATTTTCCCAAAAAATACGAATTGCTCTTATATTGGCTCATAATAACCAATTCTATGTTTTTACCAGTAAAGAGTTCATTAAAAACTCGAACAATTTCTGACGTAATTTTTTTAACAGAGGATAAATCATGATATAATTTTTCCCATAATATTAATAAATCATTATATAGTAGCTCATTGTTTGATTCTTCATTATATTCCTCATTTGAGTAACTTGAAATAATCAAATCATCAATACTATGGTTTGATAAAAATAAATCAATATTTTTTGGAATTAAATCTAAACTTTCTTCAAATTTTTTATTTATACAAATAATCTTTGCCTTTGGTAGTATTTCCTTATATTTACTTTTTACATAATTTAACACATCATTACTATAATCAATTATATAAATGGTACCATCAAAATCAAACTCTTTTAATGCATCTGCTATTTTATGTCTAAATCCCGGTGCTAATTCTACTACACATTTTATCTTTTTCTTGTAAAGATTTTTTATTAGTTGATAGTATAATTGACCAATATACCATTCCCATTCTGCATCTGCAGTATTATAATTTTTTTTCATTTTTTATAATTTAGAAACAAAAAAGCATTTTATCCCAAATATAATGGAAAAAATGCTCTTATTATTATCTAGCTCTTCCTTCAGTTTCCTTTTGTGCTAAATTATCGTTTTCTTTTCCATCAATTTGACCTAGCATTCCTTTTATTAAATCTCTAGTAGATGGATCAAGAATTTCCAGTTTTGTTTGAAATTCTTGAGTAGCAGTAGCCATTCTTTGTTTTGCGTGTTCTAATTCTTGTTCTTTTTTTGCAACTATTTGTCTACTTTCATCTAATTCTTCTAATAAAGAAATAACTTGTTTTAATGGTGAATAAGTAGAGGATTGTCTATTAACACTACTATCAGAATGACTAATGCTACTTCCCTTACTACCAATTCCTGATGATCTGAATCCGCCCATTTAATATTCCTCCAATCTAATTTATATTACCAAAAAGTAATTACATATATATTATAGCACATTATCTGTTTTTTACAACATTTCTAGGTTTTTTGACATGTTTTAAGTAAATTTATTTACATATTATCAATTTTTTTGCATTATTCTTTCCATTGATCAACATTTTCACATCAATATTTGTAATTTCATTTAAATTATTATAGGATATCTTTTCACTTGTAAATGTACCATCATCACTAATATTATAATGAAACATAAATTCTTCTTCATCAATACATAATTTTGCAAATCTTATTTCAAAGTCTGTATAAGGTATTAAAACAAAATAATAATAATTTTTTGCAATTACCATATATGATAAATAATTCTCATATAGATCTAGATTACACAAATATTCTTTTGTTGAACTACTAAAATTTCTAGTATTTGTCATAATTAGATTATTAATTATTTTGTTTAAAGTTAAATTGTCTATTCTTTTCTCTGAATATAAATATGATAAAACGCTATAAGTATCATCAGTTCCATATAAATAATTTCTATTCATGTTTAAGATATATTGTTTAAGCATTATATCATTTATATTTTCTTCTTTTTCTATTTCATCAAATAATTTATTATATAAGTTAACAAAGGAAACCGTTTCACTTAATATATATGAATCATCATTACCTAATAATATATATTCTTTAAAATACTCTTCTACCTTATCCTTAATAAATCCAACCTTTTTATAACTTACTTTAGTCGTATCATTTAACAATAAATTAATACCAAATAATATGTTATTATTATTTTTCTTTTTTCCAATTAAATAATGTTGAAAAAATCTTGAAAAATCATATATAAAAGTATTATTAGAGTTTTCTTCTAAAATATTCAAGTCATAATAATTTGGTAAAAATTGTCTTGATAAATTAATAAACTTTTCAAATAATTCATCAATTATATCTTTATATTTTAAATAATGCTTATTGTAATCTAAGCCAATTATTTTACAAAATTCAATTTTTAAATATTCATTGTATTTGGTATCTATGTTTTTTTCTAACTCATCATATTGATATTCTCGATTATCTAACCTATTTTCATATAAAAGTTTTAATATCATTTTACTACCTAAGATTTCATAACCAAAATAGTTAGATTTATATTTATTTGTATTTGAATATTGTGGATTTCTTCCTTTTACAAAAGATGATGTATCAAAATCTATTAAATTTGCATTTACTGAAATATTTCCAACAGACCAAGATCCATGTAAAAATCTTTTTATAACCTTTTCAGCTTCTAAAAGAGCCAATTTATCTGATAACTGCCTTAATTGTTCAAAAGAAAATTTATCTTTATTAACAAAAGCATTACTTATTCTATATAGTTTTTTATCCTTATTAACTCTAATTTCTATAACACTAGGTAGTATATATCTTTCCTCTTTTATAGTATCATCAGTTGCCAAATACTCACTGATAAATTCAAAATCATCAGTAGTATCAAGTATTGCTAATGTTTCAAATGTTGGAATTGTCAATTCTTTTGATAATATATTACTAATAATTGTTTCTTTTATTGCAGCTGCTAAAGAAAACTTACCATTACTATATGCCTCTTTAGGAGATGTTGCTAAAGTTGTTTTATCGCCCTTTATATTAAAACATTCTCCATAAAAGTATGCTCTACCCGAGCCTTGATTTCCACTTAGTGAAATACCCATAGGATCCTCTTGCTTGTCTGCATAACCATTTCCTAATAATTCATTATTTGATTTTTCTTTATTAAGAGTAATAGAAAAAGTTTTACTAATATTTTCAAAAGCACTTTTTTCTTCATATTTAACATTAAATATTTGTTCATATAATTCAGTATTTATGTATAAAGGTATAAATTTTGCATTTGCTTTATATACTGGTTGTGCCACAAAATTATTCTCTAAAAAATATTCTGTTAAATTAGATTTTCTATCTATAACTCCCATATTATCACCTTATTAACTTATTTTTCTCACAAAATTTAATACAATATTCACAGGCATAGCATGGTGTTTCACATTGGTGTTTATCTAATACTCTTTTTGGAATAACATCTCTAAAACCAATGGTTCCATAATCTTTTATAAATCTAATATACTTGTTCGTATTATAATTTTGTAAAATTGCATTTATACCATCTTTAAAATAATTACCTAAGTACATATTTTGATGTAAATTAAACACTTCACAGGGATAACAGTCCCCGTTACATTTCATAAATATCTTAGGGCTAACAAATGTACCAATTTCTTGACAAAAAGTATTATCACATAATGCAATTTCATTATATACAGATTCAGTTTCAACATCATTTTTTTCAGTTGCTAACGGATTTGAATTCACATAATATGAATCAGTTAAATAAACTCTATCTTTAGGAAATTCACCATATTTTCCAAGATATGTTTTATATAATTTTAATAACTGTGAAATTTCTAAATTGGCTTCTCTAGTGTGAATGATTCCTATATTTAATTCATCAATATTATAATGATTTGATACATAATTTATAATATTACAAATATATTCAAAAGGAACTGTTTGTTGTCCTATTGAAATTTGCAAAGATGGTACAAAAAATTGATTTTCAAACAATCCACTTTCTTCAAGTTTTTCGAAATAGTATTCTGTATTTTTACCCCAAAAACCATTTGAAATTATTTTACTAATGTCTAACTTGCCACGTGAATAATTAATCATAGAACACATTTTATCAAAAGCAAGGAAAGGTTCCCCACCAGTTATTGCAAAAGCAGGAATTCCCATAGTAGCTAAATCATCAACAAGTTTATTTAATTCAGCTTCATCCATAACTGTTCTTTTAGTTTCAATTCTATTAGCTGCCATTCCACAATCTTTACAATTACAGTTACATTTATTTGTTATTTCAAATGTAAATTGAATTGGCTTAATATCTAACTCATTTATTTTTTTATCTGATTGCCATTTTTTAATATCATCATAAAAACTGTTTTTCTTTGAAGAATATTTACCAATAGTTGGATCTAAAGATTTGTCAGCAATAGATATAAAATCTTTTATAATTTCTTCTTCTATCATAATACCACTATAATTCCTTTTTATACCATCTTTCTAATTTATCATTTTTATATATTCTAAATCCTCTTTTCTGATAAAATTTAGTTGCTATATCGTATCTATCATAAGTACACAATATCATATATTTATAATTTCTATCATTTGAAAATTTTATTATTTCATTATATAATTTTGTCCCTATTTTATGATACCTATAATCTTTTTTTACATAAAAACTATTTAATTTAATTGTCTCATCATCAACTTTTAATCCACCAATAGTTGCAATAATATTATTTTCATTGTCAAAGACTACTAAAAATTTAGAACTATCTTTTTTATAAGGTTCAAAAGATTTATTTTCTAAATAATCTTTCCATTCATTAAATCCAAACTCATTTATCGCAACACTTTTTAGAAAATCCACTATTTCATTTCTTAGTTCATCAGTGTAAGAAACAACTCTAAACCTATCATTTGATAATTTATTAATATGCCACTGACATATATCTACCATTGTATCTTCATTATTAAACCCAACATAATTCATTAATGTTATAAAGTTTGAATCAGCATTTTTTAATTTAAAGTTTTTATCATATTTTTGATAAAATTCTTTGTTCATTTGCCATACTGATATTGAAAAATCTCTTTCTTTACTTGGTGGAATACTAGCTCTAGTAGTTAAATTTACATAAGGCATAACATAAGGAGTTCTTGTATATATACCATTTGGCAATTTTACAACTAAACCACTATTCGTTGTACCAATTATAAAATCTCTTAAATCAACTACATCAAATACTTTTTCATTAATTGAATTTGCCAGTAAATAAGTTTCACTTACATCTACATACATAGGTAATTTTTCCTTAATACTATTTAAAGTTCTGCCAGTGACTGAATCATCATCAACTAAAATATAACTTCCATTCTTGATTTTTTTTACTTGTTCTTCAATTGTTTCGTGTCCTAATCTGCCAATTAACTTTATATATTTATCTTGGTATGAGCTAACATTAAATAATCTTGAAACTTCTAAATTATATGTACCTCTAAAATAACTATCTAAATTAATAGTATTTTGTTTTTTCAAATAATCATAGGCATCTTTTAATTGAAATTCCATATTAATAACCTTTATAAATATTTTATTATCAAAACAATTACTTAATAATCTCATAAATTTATTTAAAAATTCCTCTTGTAATTGTTGTAATAATTCTTTATTATTTTCTCGTATTAAATTAGATAAAGGCAAAAGAGATTCGTTTCTAATCAAATAATTTCCAACATCTTTATATGAAATGATTTTCTTTGACTGTTTTTCTCTAATATATCTTGAGGAAAGTAATGATGATGATGAATTATTATTATCTATAAAATACATATTATCGTTTTTAATTTTTATAGTTTTACTAAATAATTCATTATAACCATCTCTATTTAAACATACCGCAATGCCATCTTTCTTAAAGCAATACATAAATTCAACATTATCTCCACCAAATATATATGCAACTTTGATTCTTTCATCAATATATTTTTGTAAGTATTTTTTTAGTCTCTCTATAACATCAGTAAAATTTATTGGTGTTCGTACATAGATAGATTCCCATGGATCAATCATTAACCAATCATTATTTTTAAGATATTCTCTGCCTTCATTGATTCTTTCATATTGATCACTTATATAATATGGTTTAGTTGATATATAATCATCATGTGAAAGAGATAAATAACCACCTATGACGTCATAACCATCATTAGATAATACTTTCTTTGCTTCTTCCATCATTTTAATATGTCCATCATGAATAGGATAAAAACCACCGGTTGATAGTAAAACAATAGGGTTATTTAAATCATTAACATTTTCTTTTAGTTTATCAAAAGGAGTCGTTAATAAATCTATATTATAATAATCAATCTCCTCTAATGTAAATAGATCTGGAACAAATCCTGCTTTAATAAGCAAATTTTCATCTTTATATTCTCTATATATTTCTGAATAATATTTATCTCTTAAAACTTTCCAAGCAAATGTTGCTCTAGGAGTTTTATTCTTTAAATTCTTATATGCAACATCAACATCAGTATACTTAAAATTCCTATCTAGTTTTAATTCTTCCCATAACAATTTTTCCATAGAATAAAACTTCTTTCTGTTAATCTTTCATTATTTTTTGTAATCTATCGTAATAACCTTCCCAGCCATTTTTTACTGAACTATCCCACAAGTCCAAATGAATAGCAGGAGAGCATCCCATATATTTGTGTAAATTATAGTTATGTAAATTTTCTAAATTTTTTGCATAAAATTCAAACTGTTCTTTAGATTCATTATCTAAAGAATCTAATAATTCTTTTTGCTTTCTGTGACTATAATTCAAATAATTCAAATATAGTTCCACAAAATCATAGGGAGCTCCAAATACTGTTTCATCTGAACGATTATCATACATATCACCACTTGGAGTTACTTGCATAATGGAATCCGGTATCTTCAAAAATTCCCCAACTTTATAAACCTCTGATTTATGAATATCAGAAATAATTTGAACATCTACCATACCATCTGATGCTTTACCAATATATCCTAAATATGCTCCCTCATCTTTATTTGTAGTACCACAAATTATTGCATTAAACCCTTCTTGACATAACAGACTTGTTGTATAATACAAAATAGGTGTTCTACTATAAGGACCTAACTGTCCTATTGCCCAATCTTCTCCTGTAATTCCTAATACACTTTCTAAATCATTTCTAATATCTATATTAATTCTTGATAAATCTACAACATAAGGTTTTAAATCTAATTTTTCACATAATTCTCTTCCTCTTAAAGTTGCATCTTCTTGATTTGTAACACCTGTTGATTTAGTAATAGGCAACAATAATGGGATTACTTTTTTTATAGGTGAATCTGTTTGTTTATAAGCATAATTTACTATTCCTAACACTACTGCTGAATCAATACCGCCACTTATTGCAACTACACATGATTTTAAGTTAAATTTACTTATATAACTATTTAATAATTTTGCTTTTTTAATTACATAATCTTTAGCATTAAAGTTTTTTTCATTTCTCATTTCATCTATAGCTTTTAATAGCAAACTACTAATTGGTTTATCACTTTTTTCATTATATACTTTCATAAAAGAATTCCTCCTTCCATTTCCCACTCATATCTTATATGGCCATCTTGAAAGAAAATTAGATTTCTTAAATTAGCAGGATTTGTATCACGTGTATATTTTGTTAATGGTAGAGAAAATAATACATTTTGACCATCAACATCATAAATAGTTCCTATTCTTTCTAATTCAAGTAGTTTTGTTCCATTAGTTTCAAGATACTCTTTAATATCTTTTTTATCTTCATCAGTTAGTTTATTTTTTAAAATCCATAAATGTGCAGATTCCCTTCTATATTCATCATTTACTGGTCTTAATGTAACCTGCTCAACTTTATTTTCTTTAGCAAATTTAATAAATTCTGAAACCTCTTTACTATTATCCATCATATTTTTACAGCATACACAAGTTAATCTTACACAAAATTTTAGTTCATGCAAATAAGCAATTAACTTTGGTAAATCGATATAGTCCGAATTATCTTGCATATAGTTTTTCTTGTTTAATTCTGACCTATGACTTACTACTGAAATAGTTATAGTTGTTAGCCCTTCTTCATACCATAATCTAAGATACTTGTCATATTCTTCTTTATTTTTTTGTAGCAAAATTCCATTTGTCTGTAATTCTATAAAAGGAAAATTAAATTCTTTTAAATGATGTAAATAATTAGTTATTTGATCTGGAAATAATAATGGTTCTCCTCTACTTGTAAGCATAACTGTATCAACATTACTTCTATTTGCTAAATTGGCTGCAATTTTTAGGTTTCTAAAGTTAATTTCGCAACTTTTTAAATTTTCTTTATTTGGAGTTTCACAAGATACACAAAATGGGCATTTTGCAATACAAGCCTCACTACCAACCACAACACTAAACATTTTAAATTTCATTATTCATCTACCTCCTTAAAAACTTTATTAATATCGCCACCATAATTCATAAAAAATTCTTCAAAGTAAGCTCCTATATCCCTTATTAAAATTTCTGTTCCTACTGTTATTTGATCTATATATTTTTTATTGATATACATTGTTCCAATTATATCGCCACTATCAGATGACCCACCACACATATATATTTCATAATCGTGTTCATTATCTTTAACATGACTAAACTCAATATAATGATTATTAAGTGTTTTAAAATAAAATTGAAATTTTTCGTTATATAATACTACATCTAATAAGCCACTATATATCCCATTTTTAATTATTACTATTGATTTATCTTTTACATTTTTTATTCTTATTACTTTAGTTATCATATCAAAAGTATTTCCTACTAAATATTTTCCAGGTTCTAAAATAATTTCTGACAAATTCATAGATGCTTTTATTTCTTTAAGATATTTTTCATTTAATTCTGAATATTTCTTTATTCCTGCAATACTAATAAAATTCAATTTAAAATTATTAAAATTTTGCTTTATATGGTTTATCATTTTTTCCATTGCATTAAGGTCTTTTTTTATTTCTGTTTGCAAGTAAAAACTTATGCCAACTTCATTGCATTTATCTTTCAATGATTTCAACATTTTTATGCATTCATTTGTACTAGCACCTAAGTGCATTAATGTATCTTCAAAAACCTCCATTGTATTTAATCTCAATGCAATCTTACATTCCTTTAAATTAGCATAAGATATGAAATGATCTAATGCATTAATATTATCAAAAACAAAAAATCTAACACCTTGATTATATAGATATTTTATTGTATCATTTCCAGATAAAACATTAATTGAGCACATTTTGTTAGGTGATATATTTAATTTTGCTAAAATTTCGAAATGCCTTATATTACTTATTAAAAAGCCATCATCATTATTAAATAATTGTTTCAAATTATTTATAATAATATCATTTGAATTAGTTTTTAGTGGATAAAATATATTACCTAATCTTTTATAACCATCATAATTATAAATAAGTTTACTTGGATTAAATAAAAATTTTACATCATTCTCACTTAAACTCATAATTCCTCACCCCCACAATAAATTCACCTAATATAAAGGCAAAATACAAATATATTATAACATACTTTCTTTATTTCTTCTATTATGCATTAATAGTTTTAGTATAAATTAATATTAATCTTATAAACTTATTTCAAAATCATCTTTATCTCTATCGTTATAAGTTTTTTTACTTGTTTTAAAATAACTAGGAACACCTGCATAATCGAATAACTCATCTTCTTTAGTAGTGCCTTTGAAATATCATAAACATCATTTGTATCAAAATAGTCCTTAATTTCAGTTGCAGTGGCTTCTTTCATAGATTCATTACCAATTTGTAAATTTTCTAAAAAGGTTTTTTATTTCTTTTAAAATAGCTTTTAAATAGTCTTTAAGGTTATTATTCTCTTTAGTTAAGTTTTGATTCCTAGTTGTAAGTGCTTTTACTTTTCTTTGTAGATTATTATTTTCTTTTTCTAATGTTTGATGACTTTTACTAAAAGTATTTACTTCATTAAATAATCGTTCCATTCTAGGTTGAAATTCCATAACCTTTTTTGTTTTCTTAATAACATTATTCATACTATCAAAAGTATCTTTTTTAACCTTTACATATTCTTTATCAATTAAAGTATGTTTAGTAGTTTTCATTTTTCTTCAAAATCCACTCATTGCATTATCAAGGTTCTTATTGATAGTAGTTGCTTTATTTTAATAATATCTTGTAGTTTTCTTAAATTCTTTTATTTTGATATGCTTTCTATCACTATTTTTAATATCTCGTTCTAATTCAAAACCGTTTTCTCTTTATCTTAAATTATAAACATCTTGCAGTTCTGATAAGTGAATATTGTCTTTAATATATTACTTCTTTGAAATAGTAAGTCTTTAAATATTTGTTCTTTTGTATAACCTAAATCATTATAAACAAAATTCATACAAGTGTCAGTCCATCTCGTTATTTCTTTCCTACTCATATTATCAAAAAAATTTATGGGTTGCTGCAAACATTAATTCATCTGCAACAACACTTCTTGATTTATTTAACATTTCAGTAAAGGTCTTTTTTCTGTCATCTCGTTCGGTTTTCATTCGTTCGTTGTGTTCTTTTTTATAATTTTTTACAAGCATTTTAAAACCCTTAACATATTTATCTGCTGAGGGTACTAATTCAATGTTGATAAGATAACATTAGTTTCATAAACACTCTCAAAGTTAAGTAAATCAAAAATTTTATTGCGTGTCATTTGGTTGTAGATATTTCAGAGTCTAACATTACCTGTACTCCCCTTATTTCATAAATCATATTTTCTATCTTCTCATGTTTTATTACTTCATTCATTATTTATTCCTCACCTTGTAACTAAAAAAGAGACATATCCATTTCAAGATATATCTCCGCATCATGTAAAAACTTTCCTGCCTTAAAAGTTTTTACTCTATCGTCTGAACTGTAACACATCAACACTTGGCAAATAATTGATGTACTTATATTATAACGACAATATAATTATTTTTTATAAAATCTATATTTCATAATGCAAAATATTTTTAATACATAATACTTTTTATTCTTCTGCCTCTTTTTTATATAATTGTTGATAAATCTTACTATTTTGAAGCAAATACTTGTGGTTTCCCACTGCTTGGACTCTACCATCATCTATTACAAAAATTTTATCGCAATCAATTACTGTTGAAAGTCTATGTGCAATCATTAAAATAGTATATTCTCCCTTTAAATTGTGAATAGCTGTTTGTATTTTCATCTGTGTTTGATTATCAAGGGCACTAGTTGCTTCATCAAATAATAAAATTTCGGTTTTTAGAAGAAGGGCACGAGCTATAGCTAAACGTTGTTTTTGACCGCCTGATAAAGAAACTCCACCTTCCCCAACAATAGTATTATATCCTTCAGGAAGTGATTCAATAAAATCATCTAAATAAGCAAGACGACATGCTTCTTTTATTTCTTCATCAGCGGCTTCTCTTTTAACAATCCTTAAATTATCCATAATACTCATATTAAAAATATAAGCATTTTGACTAATTACTGATAAATTACCACGAATAGATGACTTATCAAGTTCATCTATAGAAATACCATCTAATAAAATTTCTCCAGATGTTTTTCTATTTAGGGCACTAATTAAATTGAATATTGTTGTTTTACCACTACCACTGTAACCAACAAATCCTACTGTTTCATTAGCCTTAATTTGCAGATTTAAGCCTTTTAAAATAGGAACTCCATCTTGATAAGAAAAAAATACATCTTTAAATTCAATATTACCCTTAAAATTTTCTAATTTTTTATTTCCAAATTTTTCTTTTTTAAACTCTGATTCCTCTAGTATTCCAAAAATTCTATTAGCTGCTAAATTAAATTGTTTTAGTATTTCATAAATCTGTTCTATCCAGTCAGCAGTCCAAGTTAATTGATTATGATAATTATAAATGATAATAGCTTCTTCAATTGTCAAACCATTAGATATTAGAAGAAAATACATAAGTAAACTTATTCCTAAATCACAAATATCTCTAATACTACCTCCATACATACGTAATTTAGCCCTACTTCTTTGATATTTATAAGAAACCTTATTTGTTTCTTCCATATATTCACTAGCTTTAGCTAAAAAAGATTCTTCACTATCTAATATTTTAACATCCTTGGCTCCTCTAACAATTTCTGAAATAAAACCACCTGTTTTTTCACGATTCTTTTTCCATTCTTTACGATTTTTATAATTAATATTACTTGTAAATTTATTATAAATTATAATAATAGTAATAAAAAGAATGTAAGCAAGTCCAAGATAAATGTTAATTAAAAAAACAGAAATTAAAACGCCAATGTTTCCAATAATACTAATTATATAATCAATTAAAGTGGTAAAAATATCTGTCAAATTATCAGTATCGTTATTAATTCTTTCAATAAATACACCACTAGAATTATGATTTAACTCATCTTGACTTAATTTTAAAGTTTCTCTTGTAAGTTCAATTTGTAAGTTTTTTCTAACATCATAATAAAATTTATTATAAACGTAATTATATAAATATCTGATAATATTTCTAAATATTTCAATTATGAAAATCAAAATAATAAAACCAAATAATTTTTCAAATAACCCGCTAGTTAAAATAACCATTCTCTTAGCAATAATAACAGGTACAACAACTGAAATTACTGTCAAGATAAGATTAATGAATAGAAACCAAAATAAATATTTTTTTCCCTTTCTAGCATATTTATAGGTTGATTTTAAATTCTTCCATACTCCACGATTAGGAGTATTATGTTCTTGTTTTTCCTCTTTTTTCACTGCTACACCTCTATTTACAACTTAATTTGCTTTATTTTACTATTATTAATTTTTAACAAAGAATCTAAAAGTTTTTCACTATCCTCTACATTTCCAAATAAAATATGAATATTAGAAAAACGACCATTATATTCAGGCGTATCTTCTTTTATTTCTTCTCGACTACAAAATACTTGATTATTTTCTATTTAAAAAAAAGTATAGTCATAAATTCCAAATCTTTCGTCCTGGTCATATTCATCATCAACATCAAACCATTCCATTTCTTCACTTGCTATTAGAATTTTTTTATAATCTTTTGATAATAATACATAGGTTGGAATCTCATCACACTTATAATAAAAGGAAAACAAAAAATAATTAGGAGTACTTTTTAATATAATTTCATCTTCACTATCAAAAAGATTCATAATATTTCTTTGAATACTACAGATATTATCCACTAATAGTTTCTTTGCACTGGATTCCTGATAACTAGATAACATGTTTTTAAAAATTTCAAAATCTCTGATAATAGCTCTATGCCATTCCTGAAAGAAAAAATTATCTTTATATTCTTCACCACTACATGTTTTAGAAAATATATTCATAACAAAACCCACCATCTCTATAAAAATTGCTTCTTTATCTGGACAAGCAATACAAATTTATTTAATTATAGCATATATTTAATTTTTCTATTACTAAATTTATTCCCATCTACTTTATATATAAAGTTAATCATTAAACTATTTCAATTTTTCTTTTTAAAATACATACTGTCTCTACATGATAAGTATTGGGAAACATATCAACAGGATGTACTTCTAACACATTATACTTTTCTTTTAATATATTCAAATCTCTTGCTAAAGTAGCAGGATCACATGATACATAAACTATTGATAACGGATTTAATTTCATAATTATATCTATGGTATGCATGTCAAGTCCACTCCTAGGTGGATCTACAATAATAGAATCAACATCTTTAAACAAATCTATTTTATCTTCTACTTTACCTTCTATAAATTCAATATTAGAAATACCATTTAATTCTTTACATATGTTAGCAGACTTAATAGATGATGATTCAACTTCCACCCCTATAACGTTATTGACATATTTAGAAACAAGCATACCAATAGTACCAGTTCCACAATATAAGTCTAAAACTTTTGAACAATTATTATTTCTATAAAAATCTATAACTATTCCATATAAAACAAGCATCATATCATAATTAACTTGAAAGAAAGAACTAGGATAGATCATAAACTTTATACCTAGAATATCTTCAGTAACAAAACCATTTCCTTTTATTAATTCATTATTCAAATAAACAGTTGTTGCCATATCCAAATAAGGAAGAATTTTGTCCTTATTAATATGTCCTTCTATGGCAACTAAAATTTCATTCAAAGAAGTATTACGTAACATTACTTTTCTTATATCAGCATCAGGAAAATCATTTAAAAAAGACTGAACTTTTAAATATACTTCATTTAAACTTTTATTAGTAATAATACACTCTTTAACAGAAACTAAGTCATTAGTCTTTTCCTGATAAAAACCTAAGCTATGATTTTTACCATGAAATATAACTTTATTTCGATAATGAAATTGATTCTTACCAACTATTTGATAATAATTAACATTATTTAAACCAGTAAATTTATTAATAAGTTCCTTTACTTTATTTTCTTTAAATAATAACTGTTGTTTGTATTCTTCATGCATAATATGACATCCACCACAAGTATCATAATATGGGCATATTGGAGCAGTTCTAATAGTGGATGATTGTAGTATTTCTAAGATTTCACCATTAGCATAATTTTTCTTCACTTTAGTAATTTTGATATTACAGATATCACCGGGTAGAGCCTTATTAACAAAAATTAATTTATTGTTAATCTTAGCTAATCCATTTCCAAAATGGTCTTGCTTTAAAATAGATACTTGATATTCATTATTTACTTTTATTTCTTCTAACATTTAATCACTTCCACTAATTACATTTCAATTATAATTTAACTAATGTTTTTAGTAAAGAAAAAGAACTGAATTTTTTATTCAGTTCCGATTAAGATTGGTTAATTGTTACTAGTGTGATTTTGGCATAACCATTACCTGTACGCACTCCACTTTGTGTAGTTCCATTATTTACACCGCCTATATATGATGAACCACCAGAGCCGCTAACAACGCCGTCTCTCCATATTCCACCATACTAGCCGCCACCACCACCTGCAACAACAAGCACTTCATTTTTATTATTTTTATAGTTTGATAATACTCCTCTATTAGATGTTGCTATGTGAGTAGCGCCACCACCACCGCCTTCATAGTTACCATAAATATATATACTACCTGCACCGCCATTATAACCACCTGTATCAGCGTGAGTGTTAGTGTATTCTGTATCCTCTCCTTTACCACCAACAACTATATACAAGCTTTTATCACGTGATAATTCAATACTTCCAGAAGCATAACCGCCATTTCCTCCATAATGTACATCTTCATCAGAAACTTTATCGTATCCACCCTTTGCTCCATACACCTCGAGTTTATATGTTCCATTACATGGTACTGCAAAGGTTTGAACATCTCCTGTATAATTGTACTCCCAAGATGCTCCTGGTGTATATGCACAAAATGCATTTTGGTCTATTGTAAAAGCTGCCTTTCCAATTTTACCAGTTACGTCTTTAACCCAAACATAATATGTTCCTGCGCTTGATGCTGTCCATGTTGCTATTGTATTAGTTGATGATATCCATTCAGGTTCATTTACACTCGATTGATTTACTCCGTATCCTGCAATACCCATATCATCACTAAATGTAAATATTGCTGCTTTCTTTGCTACACTTACGCTTACTGTAGGATTCATCATATCGATACCTGATATAATTACTGTTTTGCAGCTACGGTTATCTAAACTGTCTCTACTACATACTTGTACTGTGGTATTTTGAGTATAATCTTTACTCATTTCTTTTACCCAAGTATTACCACTCTTTTACCCAAGTATTACCACCATCATAAGAGTAGGCATTTTCGGCTAGAGTTTTGACACCAGTATCAGATACATTAAAAATATTAAGACGTTTTACTAAATAATTACCACTAACGCTAGTAGAAAAAGTTGGACCAGTATTATCTAATTTTACATAATTTTCAACATTGCTACTAGTATTACCATCTTCGTCAACACTTCTAAAGTATATGGTGCCAACATAATTTTTAAGTTGTTCATTGATTCCCAAATTACTATTATTATCAATTCTACTCCAATTATCATCAAGGGAGGTTGCATACTCATAATGAGAAATTGGAGAAGAATATGGACTAGTACTTTCAAATTTTACATAGGCATTTTTAACATAATATGTCCCATCATATACATTAGCATAATTACTATCTGTATATATTGTGGCTTTCATATTATTAAATCTACCATCAAATCCCTTACAACCAACTGGTTTACTTTCACTTTTATGAATTATTTCTCCTTTAAGATTGGTACAAGTTAAATAATAAGAAGGATCATATGATTTGGTATCTTGTGATTTACTAATAACGATGTTTCCATTACAGCGAATGTCACTTTCCTTTAAATTTTCTTTTAATAATAACTTATAGTCAATATTAAAGCAATTACTATTTATTTCGTTTAATTGTCCTTTGTTTTGATCTATATATGTTTTGGTGGCGGCTTCAACTGTCAACAGGTGGGTTTGGTATAACTTGTTATCCTTATTATTTAGAACTGATGACACTGAAGGAATAACTATAATTAATATTATTCCAATGATTGCTATCACTACTAACATTTCTATTAATGTAAATGCTTTTCTCTTTGAATTTTTATATTTTTTCATATCATCACCTACTATACTAATTATAATTTAACTAACATTTTTAGTAAAGAAAAGAACTGAATTTTTTACTAATTCAATTCCTTCTAAGATTAAGATTGGTTAATTGTTACTAGTGTAATTTTGGCATAACCATTACCTGCACGAGCTCCACTTTGCATAGAACCACCAGTAACTCCACCTATGTAGCCAGAGCCACCACCAGCTCCACCATAAGCATAACCAGCACCACCGCCGTAGTAGCCGCCGCCACCTCCAGCACCATTAGCATTATCATAAGAAGATGAAGGTAATATATATGCCCCGCTACCAAAAGTTGCTTCAACACTTACATAATGGATGTCGGCATAACCAGAAGTAGTCCCGCCTGCACTTTGAGTTCCACCTGTTCCAGAAAAAGGTGGAATTCCTACTTCATTTCTTGCAGTTCCTGAACCACCAGTTGTTCCTCCACCTGTTCCACCATCATACGAAGCTGGAGGATATTCACCACCACCACCATCTCCACCGCCATCATAGGTAGCACCGCCGCCACCACCAGCAACAATCAAGATTTCTGAACGATATGAATTGTAGTTAGCTAATACGCCACGGTTTGTAGTAGATATATGAGTAGCACCACCTCCAGAAGAACCATACCACGTTCTAGAATATGCACCACCTGTAGAACCAAGGCCACCACCATTATAACCACCAGTTACATTTGAGAACCTTGATGAAGCAGCTGTTTTTCCTGCACCACCTACAGCTACATATAATATACTATTGGCCGTTAATTCTTTATTTCCGTATGAATACCCACCATTACCACCAACTGCTGGGCTATATGTTCCGCCTTGTGCACCATATACTTCTAATTTATATGTTCCACTACATGGTACTGTAAACGGTTGAACTCCACCAGTATAATTGTATTCCCAGATTGCTCCAGGTGTATATGCACAAAATGCATTTTGTTCTATCGTAAATGCTGATTT
>CAKPDJ010000025.1 GCA_934148875.1 uncultured Bacilli bacterium | reverse complement strand
TCTGCTTTCTTTCTTGCTGTTACTTCATATGGAATACTAGTTGATGAAGATGTTGTTGAAGTTACTTTAAAATCAAATACTTTTCCTTCTCCTGTTTGCATCTTTCCTTCTTCATCTGAGATTGGGTATGCGTCACTTAATTCTATTCCTCTTCCTACTTTACTTACTTCTGTGTACAAAAATGTAATTGACCCTGACTTTATTACATTTTCTGTTGTTCCTTCTCTTGCATAAGTAAAGAATGAATAACTTACTGCTACTGTTATTACTATTAAACTTACTATAGCTAATACTGTTATTACCATTTGCTTTCCCTTATTTTTCATTTTAATCCTCCATACAACCTGAGTATTCTATTATTACACTTATAGTATACAACATTTTTGCATTTTTAGGCAACAAAAATAAAAAAGGAGTTTTACACCCCCATATTATTCCAAAAATCTAAATATTTACTATTTTACTTTGACATTTCTTTTAGACAATCTTTCTTTCTTCTTTTGATAGTCAATTGTACAATTACGACTTAATAATAATACCACTACACCACATAATGTTGGTAATATTAAAAATGACACAATAGGTAATACTTTCTTTACCTCAGCATAAACCAAACATGGAATTAAAACTGTTTCAAGTGCTAACAAAACAAGTAAAGAAATAAGTAAAATTTTATTCCAATCTCTACTACTTCTTTTAGATTTTTCTTTTTTTACATTATCTTTTTTTATTATCTTTTTATCCTTTTTCATAATTCCTCCACTATCCTTTTTTACATACATAATACAAATAATAAATACTAGATATAACTCCACCTAAAGTGGCTATCAACATATCAGTCATAGTATCATCAACACCAGTCTTAGCTACCCATTGAACATCACTTTTAAACAATTTATCAGAAGTAAACTCAAAAAACTCCCAACATGCCGCTATAGCTATAGTAAAAGTTAGTATAAAAATAAAGTTAAATATTTTATGCTTTTTATCAGCAATTTTATTTTCCTTCAATATTATAAAAGCCAAAATACTAGTCATTATTCCAGATAAAAAATGTGTAAATAAATCAAACCACCAAATTTCATAATAAACACCTAGAATACTACCAAATACTAATGCTAATAGTAAAAATAAATAATAACTAAAAATAAGTATTTCATCCATATGATACAATTTTAGTTTATCTAATATAAATGGTATCATAACTAACGGTAAAATGCAAAGAACAGTTAATAGTTTAGAAAGTTTTAAAGTATCATAAGAACTAACCAACATATATACCATAAAACAAATAAAAAATACAAACAACAAACTGTTAATTACTTTAAGAATCCTTTTCAACTGAACCATCTCCTAGTTTAGCTACCTCTACACCGCTAATTATATCAAATTTCTTAGATATTTTTTCTGTAGTGACATGAACGTTTTCAACATCCTTATTAACCGTTTGGATACTCT
Source organism: uncultured Bacilli bacterium (assembly GCA_934148875.1). GTDB lineage: Bacteria > Bacillota_I > Bacilli_A > RF39 > UBA660 > Alloscybalousia. The sequence continues at coordinate 17,187 of CAKPDJ010000025.1, read as the reverse complement.
TAGCAAGTTTATCCCAACGTTCTTTATAACGAGAAAATTCAATTCCCAACTTATTCAATTCTTCATGTATTATTGAAGTATATTTATCTCTTTCAATATTTTTAATAATCATTTGAATAACACTCAAAGTTGAAATCAAAGTAGTTGGTGAACAAATCCATACTTTTTTACGATAAGCATAATCAAGTACGTCTGAGTGATATGCATTAATCTCAGCAAATATAGCTTCAGCTGGTAAAAACATAATAGCCTGATCAGATGTTACACCAGGAATAATATATTTACTACTAATAGCATCAATATGTTTCTTAACATCAATTTTAAATTGTTTTTCATATAAAAGTCTATCTGATTGAGAATTTTTCTTATCAACCATCATCTGATAATTTTCAAGTGGAAATTTAGAATCAATAATAATTGTACCAAGTGGTTCTGGTGCATAAAGTACACAATCAGCTATAGTTGTATTAGGAAGTGAACACTGCAACTTATAAATTCTATCATTCACTCCAAACACATTTTCCATAATATGCTTTAAATTAACTTCTCCATAAATACCACGAGACTTTTTATCAGTTAAAATACTCTGTAATGAAACAATATCACTTGATAGAGTTTCAATTTTCTTTTGAGCTTCATCTATTTTACTTAATCTTTCAAGTACAGATGTAAAAGTTTTATTAGTCTTATCAAAATTCTGATCCAATCTTTCATTTACTTTATCATTAATAGCATTAAGTCTAGCTTCCATCTTATCGTTTAAAGTATTAAAATCTTGGTTCATTTCTTTAGTAATATTAACTTCAAACCTACCAAGTCTTTCAGTCATATCACTATTATCTTTTTTATCAAAAGTCTTAACAATAACTACAACCAATAAAATTGTAATTAATACTAATAGTCCAATAATTACATATTCCATCAACATCACCTAACCTTTAATTTCTTTTCTACTAATTTAGATATAAAAAATGCTAAAACTAATAAACCACCTATTTTAAATAATACTGTAATATCAGTTAAGCTTTCCAACAACGTTGTACCAATATAACCCCAAAAATAAACAATTACCATCTTACCTATAATAATAGCTAAAAAAAACTTTTCAACTTTTATCTTAGAAAGCCCAGCAGCAATATTAATTAAAAATGCTGGTGAAAAAGGTATAGCTATTAATATTACTAAATTACTAAAGTTAATATTAGATATGGCATTCATTATATTAGCAAATTTATCTTGTTCATTTTTCTTAATAAAACGATACAATTTCTTTTGAAAAAAATAGCGGAATAATGTAAAAGACAACATACATCCAACTATTGTTGAAAGCCATGAAATAATAAAGCCAAAAAAAGATCCAAAACTAAGCATGTTTAAAGTAATAAATACTGATAGTGGAAGCATTGGAAAAATTGATTCCAAAATAATCAAAAACACTCCACCAATAGGGCCAATACTAGTTAAAATATTAGTTGAGTTACTAACAAAAGCATCTATTAGTTCTTTCATATTTTCACCCATTATTATTATAATACAGAACAGCAAATATTAAAAGAAAAAGAGCTATTAATATAATTATACAGTAGTTTTTACTAATAATTTATTAGTTCTTCATTTTTTTAATTATCCACTTTACAAATAAAATGATAAATAAAATAATAATTGGTACTTTTAATCTCGAAGTATAATTTGAAAGTAATACCCAATTATTGCCTAAAGAATATCCAACATAGACAAAAGCAAAAGTCCATGGGATACTACCAAGCGTTGTATAAATCATAAATTTAGTAAAACTAAGCCTAGTCATACCAATCGGTAAAGATATGAAAGTTCTAATAATAGGAAAGTTTCTTCCAATAAAAGCAGCTAACATTCCATAACGACTAAACCAATCATCAGCTTTATCTATATCACTTTTCTTCATAAAAAAGTATTTTCCATACTTTTCAACAAAAGGTCTACCACCAAAATATCCCATCGCATATATAATTCCAGCACAAAAAACACTCCCAAATAATCCTATAAAAAAAGCTCCCCAAAAACTAAAAATCTTTTGACTAGCAAGTATACCTCCAGTAGCTAATATTAATTCACTAGGTATAATGATAATAACTGCTTCCAATATCATAGAAAAAAACATTCCCAAATAACCAAAATTTCCTATCATGTCAGTTACAAATTTAGCCATTATATCACCAATTAATTATATGAAAAAAAGATAAAACCTAGTCTATCTTTTTTCCACAATTTGAACAGTACGGAGTATCAACCCTCATACCACAATTAGAACAATATAATTTTTTGTTATTAACAAATCTTTCTTCCAACTTCATCATCTTTTTTACTCTGCTAATAGAAACAGAATATAAAATTATCACAAATAATATATATACTAAAAATAATATTTCATTTTCTGTTAGTAAACAAAAATCATAAAAGCCATGTAATATAAAAGGTATAAATATACTTAAAAACAAATATCTATTTTTAAGTAAATTATTATTAGTTATTCTATTTTTCTTAGCTAATGATAAATAATACCCAGACGCTATTCCAAAAAAAGCATGTGCAGGAACAGTAGTAATAGCTCTAATTATACCAGTAAAAATACCACCTGATACCGTATATAGAATATTTTCAACAGTAGCAAATCCTAATGATACAAAAGTAACATATACTATTCCATCAAACAAATAATCAAAGTTTTTATTTTTTCTTAAAAACATCCAAGAACAAATCCATTTACTAAATTCCTCTATTAAAGCAATTCCAAAAAAAGAATATATAAAAACATTGAAAAAATCATCACTATTAATATTGGCATCAGTAATACTAAACACACTAGAAATTATTAATGTCAATACAACTGATAAAACGCCAAATAAAAAAGCTTTTAATAATTCCTTCTTTGGTTCTTTTTCCATACGATCTGCTTTATATATCAATATTCCAATTATTAAACTAGGCAAAACTGCCAACCAAATTAAAAACTTCATATTATCCACCATAGCAATCATATCATAATTTAGTATATTTTAATAGAAAAAAAGATTAACTACTCATCTTCGTTAATCTTTTCAATAATCTTTTCTATTTTATTTCCATATTCAATAGATTCATCATATATAAATCTAAGTTCTGGAGTATGTCTAATTTCCATCCTTTGACTAAGTAATCCTCTAATAAAAGAACTAGCCCCCTTCAAAGCTTTTAAAGTACTATCTTTTTTAGTATCATCAAGTACCGTAAAATAAACTTTACAAAAACTTAAATCATTAGTAATTTCGCATCCAGTAATAGTTACAAAATGAATATCATGATCTTTTATTTCTGTTTGTAGAATCATACTTATTTCTTTTTGAAATTGATCGTTTAATCTTTCTATTTTAACACTCATAATATTTCTCCTTATAAATTATTATTATCTTTTTATTTCAATTAATTCATAAGCTTCGATAATATCATTTTCTTTAATATCTTGATAGTTTTCTAAAGTAATACCGCAATCCATTCCTTTAGTAACTTCCTTAGCTTGGTCTTTTTCTCTTTGAATAGAAGCAATCTTACCATTATAAACTACTACACCATCACGAATAAGTCTAGCATTACTATTAGCCTTAATTACGCCATCCATAACATGGCATCCAGCAATATTACCAACTTTAGAAAATTTAAATATTTGTCTTATTTCCAAAGTACCATTTACTTTTTCTTCATAAACTGGTTCAAGCATACCCTTCATAGCAGCTTCCATATCTTCTACTACTTTATAAATAATATCATATAATCTAATTTCAATACCATTTTCTTTAGCTGTCTCTACTGTTTTAGCATTAGGTCTAACATTAAATCCAATAATAATAGCATCACTTGCTTTAGCTAAAGTTACATCGCTTTCAGTAATGGTACCTACACCACTACGAATAACCTTAACTCTAACATCTTCAACTTCAATTTTTTCAAGTGATTTCTTAACAGCTTCACAACTACCATTAACATCTGTCTTTAAAATTACATTAATCTCGCGAATTCCTTCTTGAATACGACCAAACAAATCATCAAGAGTCATACCAGAACGATTAGTATCTTTCTCACGTGCTCTCAATTTTCTTTCTTCAGCTATACTTCTTGCTTGTTTCTCAGTTTCAAAAGCCATAAACTTATCACCAGCTTGTGGTGGTTCATTAAGTCCTGTTATTTCAACTGGAGTAGAAGGAAGTGCTTCAATAATATCTTGCCCTCTATCATTTTTTAAAGTACGAATTTTACCAAAACTTGTTCCAACAACGATAGGATCTCCTAGACGAAGTGTACCATTTTGGATTAATAATGTCGCAACACTACCAATCTGTTTATCTAAACGAGATTCAATAACAGCTCCACTTGCATAACGATGTGGATTAGCTTTTAACTCAGCCATTTCACTAATTAATAAAATATTCTCTAAAAGTTCAGGAATACCATCATGAGTTTTAGCAGATATTCTAGAAACAATTGTATCTCCTCCCCATTCTTCAGGAGTAATTCCATATTCAACTAATTCTGTTAAAACACGGTCTGGATTAGCATCAGGCTTATCCATTTTATTTATAGCTACAATTATAGGAACACCAGCTGCTTTAGCATGATCTATTGCTTCCTTAGTTTGTGGCATAACACCATCATCAGCAGCAACTATAATAATAACGATATCTGTAACACTAGCACCTCTTGCTCTCATCTCAGTAAATGCTTCGTGTCCAGGTGTATCAATAAATGTTATTTTCTTACCATTAATTTCTACTTGATAAGCACCAATTGCTTGAGTAATTCCTCCAGCTTCTCCACTAACTACATTAGCATTTCTAATAGCATCTAGAAGTGAAGTTTTACCATGATCAACATGTCCCATAATAGTAACAACAGGTGGTCGTTCTACCAAATCGGCTTCATTATCAATGATTTCAAAGTTTTCAAAATTACTAATATCAGCAGATTCTTCTCTTTTTAAAGTTTTATCATATTCTAGTACCAAAATTTCAGCTACTTCAAAACTTAAAGAGTTATTAAGAGTAGTCATAATACCAAGCCCCATTAACTTTTTTATAAGTTCACTAGGAGCAACATTAATACTATCGGCTAGTTCTTTAACTGTCATATTTTCTTTGTAAAGAACGATAGATTCATCAGCTTTAGCTTCATTAGTCATTAGTTTTTCACGATGCTTATAAATTTCCTTTTTATCCTTTAAAAAAGTATCATTTTCTTCAACTTGTGGTTGTTTCTTAGGTTTAACTTTAGTTTTTTGTTTCTCACTAACCATTTTAGTATTAGCGGCTAAGCTCTCAACTTTTTCAAAAAATTCATCATCGTCATAACCATTTTCTTCTAAATTATCTTCATCTTCTTCATCATTAGATGAAATATTTTCTATTTCACTATCTAAAATAGTAATAGCATCTTGATCTAATAAATCATCTTCACCATTAACATCTAGTTGCAACTTTCGACATAAATTTAATATTTCTTCTACTGTTTTATTTACATCCTGTGCATATTCTAAAACGCTCATCATATTAAACGCCTCCTTTATTTACGTATAATTTTTTCTATAGCTATTCCACTTTCCTCTAACATACTATGACTATTACTATCTAAATAGTCCCCATCATAAACAATACGTTTAAGCCTGCAGTTTATTAGCATTCTTGCACATATTGAACATGGATAAGTAGTAACATAAATAGTACTATCCTCTATAGAAATACCACATCTAGCAGCATTAATTATTGCATTTTGTTCAGCATGTACAGCCTTACAATGTTCTTGCATAGTACCAGATTTAATATTATCTCTTTGTCTCATACAAATTCCATATTCCTGACAAGATTTAATTCCAATAGGTGCTGCATTATAACCAGTAGCTAGCACCATTCCATTTTTTACTAATACAGCTCCAACATGTCTTCTACAATTTGAGTTATTACTTTCTTTGTATGCTAAATTCATAAAATACTGATCATTAATATTTAAATTATCAACTATTTCCATTATGCCCTCCTTCTTATTTATGAGTATCTTTTTAATATCTTTTGAAGTTCTTCAACACCAGTTTTTACTTCACTCTTACTAAAATCCTTTTTCTGATTATACGGTACTACTTCAACACCAGCTGCATCAAACATCATTTTACTAAGTTGTACTTGGTCAGTCTTAGAATACATTCTAAGATAAACCACCTTTTTTATTCCAGCCTGAATGATTTCTTTAGTACATTCAATACAAGGATATAAAGTAACATATAAAGTACTTCCTACAAGCTCCTCAGAATTACCTCGACAGTTTAAGATTGCATTTCTCTCAGCATGTACCACAAAATTATTCTTAATTTTATCAATTTCTCCCGTTTTTTCTCCAATAGAATTCCAATAAAAGCTATCATCATCCATACCGTTCGTTAAACCATTATACCCAACCGATAATACTTTATTATCATCATTGATAATACATGCACCAACTTGTGTAGACGGATCTTTACTTCTACCTGATATTAAAATTGCATTTCCCATAAAATATTCATCCCAAGATAAATATTCTTCTCTCTTACCCGGCATAAAAACACCCCCTGTGTTAACTAAGCCTTAATAATATTTTCTATTTCACTATAAATATCATCATTTATTTCTGTTTCTAAACATCTAGCTAATGCCTTTGTTTTCTTAGCCTTTTCTAAGACTTCTAAATCTTTCTTAATATATGCACCATGACCATTAAGTTTTCCAGTTAAATCAACTTTTACTTCACCTTCAGATGTCTTAACTATTCTTAAAAGTTCTTGTTTAGGAAATCTTTCTCTAGTCACAGAGCACATTCTCATAGGTATTTTTTTTACTTTCATAATTATTCATCCCTAAAACTAATTCCAAGTTCACTAGCCTGTTCACTATTTTTAACATCTATTTTATATTTAGTTAAACGTGAAGCAAGTTTAGCATTCATTCCCTTCTTACCAATAGCAAGTGAGAAATTATCACCATCAGCTATAACTAATGCTTCTTGTTTTTTAGGATCCATAATTAATACTTTTAAATCTTTTGCTGGTGATAAAGCATTTTCAATAAATACTTGTGGATCTTTATCATATTTTACGATATCAATTTTTTCACCATGTAACTCTTCTAATATATTAGCAATTCTACTACCCTTTTCACCAATACATGCCCCAATTGGATCAATACGACTATTTTCTGAATAAACTGCTACCTTACTACGAGATCCAGCATCTCTAGCTACACTATATACTAAAACTGAGCCATCATTAATTTCAGGTATTTCAAGTTCAAATAATCTTTTAACAAATCCATAATGAGTTCTAGAAAGTAATATCAATAATCCTTTACTATTAGAATCTACTTTAGTTACATAAACTTTGATTTGACTTCCCATAGTTATTTTTTCACCAGGAATACATTCTTTTTTAGGTAAAATACCATTACTTCTGCCTAAATTAATATAGTAGTTATCAGTATCCTCAAGTTCTACTGTTCCTATTAACATTTCATCTTGTTTATCACCAAAATCATTTAAAATACTATTTCTTTCTGCTTCACGCATTTTTTGAATTAGAACTTGTTTAGCTGTTGATGTTGCTACACGTCCAAAATCTTTAGGAGTTACTTCAGTATCAATAGTATCACCAACATTTAAAGTCTTATTAATCTTTCTAGCATCAGTTAAACTGATTTCTGTATCTAAATCTATTCCATCAGATTCAGGGTCATCATCTTTTTCATCTTCAACTACTGTAAGATAAGAAAAAACTTTAATATCCCCATTTTTCTTATCAATAATTACTTTACAGTTAGGAATACCAGTATTTTTCTTATATGCAGCCATTAATGCATTTTCCATAGCTTCAAATATAATTTCACGATCAATTCCTTTTTCCTTTTCTACTAAGTCTACTGCCTTAATAAATTCTTTTCCATTCATTATTCAACATCTCCTTTTTCTTTAGCATAAACATCTAAAGTATAACTTTCTTTAATGGGATCTAATTTATCTAAAATAGGATTAATAATCCTAGTAGCCATAACTACTTTATTTAAAGGTATAATTTCATCACTATCCAAAATAATAGTTAACGTATTTTCATTATCAACTTTACCATAAGTAACATCATCTATAAAAACATTTAAGTCTTTTAGCTTATCACCTACAGCTGTAATTATTTTTTCTTTCATACTCTCTCCTTTTTAACAAAATTTTCCCTAAACTAAACAAAATCGAGTGGTTTTTCCACTCGTTGCACACTTATTATAGCATACTTTTTTATTAATACCAAAGAAAAAAACAGGAAATTATCAAAAAAATAACTGTTTTAACTAATAATATGATAATATTATGATAGAAAGAAGGAATAAAATGAATGATGTTATAACAAAAAACACAAATAAGAAAGTATTATTAAGATCAATAATTGTAGTATTGATGTTCTTTTTTGCTAGCTATACCCAAATAATACCCATAAAATTATTTAATATGGATATAAATAATTTATCTGCAAAAGACACTGTCTTATTGGCAACATTTTCTGATTTTATCTTGGTAGTTGTCCTAACTATTATTTACCGTAAAACATTAAAAGAAGACTTCAAAAAACTAAAAGATAATTTTTATTCATGTATGGATTGTGGAATAAAATATTGGTTACTAGGTCTTGTTACAATGATGGTATCAAACATATTAATTATGTTTATATTTACTGAAGCTAAAGCTGGTAATGAAGAAGGTGTACAAAATCTAATAGCTGGTAGTGGTTTTATCTCCCTAATAGCTATTGGTATCTTAGGTCCAATTATCGAAGAATTAACCTTTCGTAAAGCATTTCATGATGTATTTAAAAACAAATGGTTATTTGTTTTAATTTCAAGTTTTATATTTGGTGGATTACACGTTGTATTAACATTAAATAGTCTATGGGACTTAGTATATCTAATTCCATACTGTTCTTTAGGAGTAGCATTTGGACTAATGTATGCTAAAACAGATAATATTTATACATCAATAATAATGCACATGTTCCACAATACCGCTATCACTACTATCTCTATATTTGGAGCAATGATATTATTATGATGAGTCGTAGCAGTAAAGGTGAAAAACTAGAACAAGAATTAAAACAGGAAGAAAATAAAGAAAAAAGAAAACATAAATTAAAGGTTATCTTTAAAATATTATTAATAATATTTATTATATTTTTTATTCTAGCTTTCTATATGCATTTTATTGGTACCAAAGGTTTAAAAGTACGTGAATATAAAATAGAAAGCGAAAATTTACCAGAAAGCTTTCATGGTTTTAAAATAGTACAGTTTTCCGATTTACATTATCTAACTACAATTAAGGAAAAAGAAATTGATAATTTAATAAATAAAATAAATGAATTAAAACCAGACATAGTTGTTTTTACTGGTGATTTAATAGATCAAACTAAAACACCAACTGAAAATGATTTAAATAAACTCGTTACCTATCTAAATAAAATTAATGTAACTACTGGAATGTATGCCATCAAAGGAAATCATGATTATACAAATGATTATTTTGAAAAAGTCTTTAATCAAACTAAGTTTAAAATCTTAGATAATAATTATGAATTAATTTATTATAAAGGAACTACTCCTATATTATTAACTGGTACTGGTAGCATCTTAAATAATGACTGTAACATTGATAAAGCATACAACTATGGAGAAATGAATGATTTATATACCGTTTCCTTAATTCACGAACCAGATATTATTGATAGTATTATAAATAAATATCATGTTGACTTAGCACTAGCTGGTCATTCACACAATGGACAAATAAGACTACCTGGAATTGGTGCTATTATGAAAGTAGAAGAAGGTAAACGCTACCCTAATGAAAAATATATCATAAATGGTACAAAATTATATGTATCTGGAGGTCTTGGAACTAGTATGTATGAATTTAGATTCTTCACTAGACCTAGTATAAACTTATATAGACTAACAAAAGAAGCAAAGTAACAACCTTTGCTTCTTATTTATTATAATCAAAATTAAGTGGCTTTAACTCTTCTAATACAAACATTCCATTTTTTCTAATTAACACATCATCAAAATATATTTCTCCACCGCCATAGTCTTCTCTCTGAATTAAAACCATATCCCAATGAATACCAGAATCATTACCATTATAACAGTCTTTATAAGCCTGCCCAGGAGTAAAATGCAAGCTACCAAGTATTTTCTCATCATACAAGATATCTCCCATAGGATATAATATTTTAGGATTAAATCCTAAAGAAAATTCTCCTACATAACGAGCTCCTTCATCAGTATTAAAAATTTCATTAAGTTTGGCATTATCCTCACTACAAGTTGCATTTATTATTTTTCCATCTTTAAATTCTAATGATACATTATTATATACTCTACCTTGATAAGGACTTGGAGTATTATAAGTAATAGTTCCATTAACTGATGTCTTAACTGGAGCACTATAAAGTTCACCATCTGGTATATTCATTTCTCCAACACATGGAATACTTCCCATTCCTTTAATACTAAATGTTAAATCAGTACCAGGAGAAACAATTCTTACTTTATCTGTTTTATCCATTAATTTTTTTAATGGTTTAATTAAATCAGACATTTTTCTATAGTCAACCGTCATTACATCTAAAGCATATTCACAAAATTCACGTGAAGTCATACCTGCCTTATAACTATCAAGTAAAGATGGATAATTTAATAGTACCCATTTTCTTTGATTAACTCTAACATCACTAGAAGGAAGAAGTGCCTGACTTAATTTCTTTGACATTTCTCCTGAAACATTCTTATTTTCATAATCATTCATAGCATAACGAATATTTATAAAAGAATCAAAAATTTCAACTTCATTTTCTTGAATTTTCTTTAGAATTTGTATTCTTCCTTCATTATTTCCTTCTGCTAAATGTGCGCCTATTATAGGATCATTTATTTTTACTACTGGTATACCTTTATTTTTGTATATTTCATCTACTAGATATGAAATAAATTCTCTTGTATCTAAAGATTGCGTAGTAATTAATACTTTTTCATCTTCTTCAACATGAATAGAATAATTAACTATTGTTTCAGCTAATTTTCTTAATTTGTCACTCATTTTCACTCTTTCCTTTCTTAAACATAAAATACTCTAGAGGTGATTTTATGTATTCATATAATTATAATGTACCCCAATATAGAGGAAATATGTATAGACAAAACATGAATAATGCCAATGATCAACGTTTTGTCGGTGGTTTCTTTGCTCCACTTTTATTAGGTGGAGTAGCTGGATACGCAATTGGAGCCAATAATAGACCAAATTACTATTATCCACAACCATATTATTATTATCCATATCCAACTTATTATAACAACAATTATTACTATAATCCATACTATTAGAAAAAAAACTTTCCGGTATTTCGGAAAGTTTTTGTTTTAGTAGGAGTAATTTTATTTATGAAAACTTTTATACAAAGTTTATTGATATATCTTATATATCAGAGTTAATTATTTATTATCACTTCTCCTTTCATAATATAAGTATATAAAAAGATTATGAAATAAATTTAGAATAATTATGGGAAATTATGGTAATGCAGTATGAAGTAATATTAGAATTTTTATTCGTCTTTGGCATTGTCTTCCAAGCTCATACTTCTCAAATTTTAAATAGTTGTAGTTAAAATTCAATTACGTATGGATTTGCACTTGTTCCAATTCCAGTTACTAATGTATCAGCTTTTAAATTTAAAACCGGACGCAATGCAGCACTACCATAAACAAAGCTAGTAGTTAATGCTCCTACAGAAGTTACATCCCAAACAATTGAATATACACCAGAAAATCCAGCAGGGCTCATTGTCCAAAAATACTTTCCATTATACAGGTAATAATTAGTGTTTGTTTGTAAATAATAGTTGCCAGCATATACCAATTCATCATATGTAAGTAATCCTACACTCGCATTTATAATTCCTTTGTTATTACCATCCATTTCACATTTAAAATTCGGTATATAGCTTTCATTTGTAGTCATTGTAGCATTTCCAGATGAAGAGTCTGGTAAAGTTTTAACTTTTGCCTGTTCACAGTAATAATTGCCACTTGCTACATTATTAATTAAATCTGATTTACTTCCTATATTTGTTTGATACCAATTTTCAAGTACAGTTTTAGCTTCACTATTTGTATAATACATATATTTATAATCATTAGAATTGGAATTGAAGACTACATAAGCATTATCGTTAATACAATCCTGCATTACTATTCTTATCGTTCCGTCTTCATTTATTCGAACTATTCTCCATGTGAAACCTGCAAATGATACATAATTATTTTCTACTGCACCTCTAAAATAGTAAGTTGCATCTCCTGTATTAGTATCAGTTGATTTATATAACCCACTTGCATCACTAGTATTATTGCTGGAATTAGTTAAAGTTGGTGCTGCTGTTATCAAATTATTATCATTCAATATAGCATCAGCAAAAATCTTACTAACACTAACTTCTTTATTTAAACTATTTCCTATACTTAACACCAAATCATTTTTTATTAATCCACCAACAACACCAAAACTGATTTTTGTTGAAGAAGAACTCTTATTAGCAATTACTATAGTTATATTTTTACTGTCATTAGCAGAAATGCTACCCAATACTGGATTTTCTGTATCAGGGCTATAACCAACATTAACACTATCATTAGCACTATCAATTTGATAATAAAGTTCATACTTAGAATCTATTTCATTTAAAGAAGTTAATTTTATTGTCAATTCTTGCGTAGTGTTTGCAGGAACAGTAATATTTCCACTATCTAGCTTATCACTTTCAATTTTATATTTTAAATCGCCAACTTTAATATTAAGCTTACCATGTTGTTCATTAACATTAGTTAAAAAAGCATATGAAGCGCTAAAACACACAAATGCCATTAATACTAATATAAAAATAATTACATAATTTCTCTTAATTTTTTTCATACTACCATATCCTTATACATATATTATACCTAATTTACAACAAAATAAGCAAGAAATATAAAAATTCTTGCTTATTTATTTTCTAATTTTACACTTACTAACTTACTAACACCAGATTCTTGCATTGTAATACCATACAAAGTATTAGCATATTCCATTGTTTTTTTCTTATGTGTAATAAGTAAAAACTGTGTCTTAGTCTTATAATGATCCAAATATTTTCCAAAATTATCAACATTAGCTTCATCCAGTGCAGCTTCAACCTCATCAAAAATACAGAAAGGTATTGGCTTAATATTTAGTATCGCAAACAATAAACTAATCGCTGTTAATGTTTTTTCACCACCAGAAAGTAAACTAATTGTTGTTAACTTCTTTCCAGGAGGAGATGCAATTATTTCTACACCAGTTTCCAAAATATTATTAGGATCTGTAAGTTTAAGAGAAGCTTTTCCGCCACCAAATAGTTGTCTAAATACTACTTCAAATTCTTTTTCTATCAATTTAAAAGTTTTCAAAAATTCTTCTTTCATTACAGAATCCATTTCTTCAATAATTTCAAGAAGTGTATCCTTAGCATCCAATAAATCATTTCTTTGACCAGTTAAGAATTGATATCTTTCATTAACTTTATCATATTCTTCAATAGAATCAATATTTACCATACCAATTCTCTTAATATTATTTTTATAAGTATTAACCTTATTTCTAGCATCATCAACTTCTAATTCTAGTTTGTATTTTTCTCTAGCCTTCTCATAAGTTAACTCATAATCTTCACTTAAAGTATTCAAATAATAGTCAAGTTTAACATCCATTTTACTAACATTAATTTCCAATTCTTTCAATAAGTTTTGTTTCTTATTAAGACTACTATTATTTAAACGACTCTCAGCCTCCATCTCTTCAATACTAGTTTTAACTTTATCCTTTTCTTTAGTAACGGTTTTTAATTCTAATTCTACCTGTTGTTTTTGTTTCTGTACTTCATAAAAGTCATTCATTAATTTTTCTTCTTCTTTAGATAAAGATGAATCAACAACATGTTCCAAACTATTTAGTTCAGATTCTGTATTAGTAAGTCTTTCTTGATAACTTTCTAAAGTGTGATATTTACTATTAATTTTATCATTTAAAAGTATATAACTAGCCTGAGAAGATTGTTTCTTTTCTTCTAAATCTTTCTTTAATTTATCTAATTCTTGAAGTTTTTTATCTAATTCCTCAATAACTAAATTATTATTTTCTTTTTGACGTTTTAACCTATCGAGTTCTTGTTTATCAGTAATAATACTACGAGTAGCACTAATATTACCACCTGTAATAGAACCACCTACATGTATAACTTCTCCATCTATAGTAACAATCTTATATCTTTGATTTATCTTTTTACTAATACGATTAGCTGCATCAATATCAGTAACAAGCAACACATTACCTAACTGATTATAAATAATATTTTTATAAATACTATCAAAGCTAGTCATATTAGCAAGTACATCAATATATCCCATTTCCTGTCTTAATATGTTAATTGTTTCATTATCAACAAATTTAGGTTTAATAACATTTAAAGGAAAAAAAGTACAACGACCTAATTTATTATCCTTTAAATAATTAATAGCATCTTTAGCACTTGCCTCATTATCAACAACCAAAAATTGTTTACTTCCACCTAAAGCAACTTCTAAAGCTTTACTAAACTTACCATCTATTTCAATTAAATTTTCAATAATATCATGAATACCATTTAATCTAGGATTATTAATAATACCCTTTATACTAGCAGGCAAATATCCACCGTTTTCAATAAAATTAGTCAAAGAACTTATCTTATTATCTAAATCATAATTATCTTTCTTTTTAGCATTTTGTTCTCTAAAACAGTTATCATAATTTTGATCATTAATACTAATTTTATTACTTATTTCTCTTAGTTCAGCCTGGTTATCATCTAGTTCCTTTTTATCTATACCAATTTCTTTTTCTAACAGCTCTATATCATTCTTAGTTTTTAATATATTTTCTTTTAATAGTGTTATATTTTCATGTACTCTATTATCAGTAGCATCATATTTACTTCTTTCTTGAAGTATTTTTTTATCACCATTTAGTTTTTCTTCCTTTTTAGTTAAATCTAGAAGCTGTTTTTGTAAATCTGAAATACTTTTCTCAAGTTTTAATAAATTAACTTTTTCTGTATCTATATTAGCATCACTACCACTATTACTAGCTGATAATGAAACTATCTCATTATTTAAACTTTCTATTTTTTGTTTAGAACTTTGGTATTCATCATTTAAAGTTTCTATTTCATAAGCAATCAAAGCTACTTCTATTTGTTCCAATGCATGCTTATTTTCTAGATATTCTTTAGCTTTTTTACTTTGTTCTTTAAGTGGCTCTAATTGAGCTTCAAGTTCTACTATAATATCATTAACACGATCCAAATTATCATGAGTTTTATCAAGTTTACGAATGGCCTCTTCTTTTCTTTTCTTATACTTAAGTACACAAGCAGCCTCTTCAAATACTACTCTTCTATCATATGGAGAATTAGATAAAATCTTTTGTACTTCACCCTGGGATATAATATTAAAACTTTCTTTACCTATACCACTATCCATAAATAAATCTGTAATATCTTTTAATCTACACTTTTCACCATTTAAAAAATATTCATTTTCACCAGTACGATAAACCCTTCTTTTAATAGATACTTCACTATAAGGAACTTTTAAATAATTATCACTGTTATCAAAAACAAGACTAACACTAGCTACATTTAAACTATTACGGCTTTTACTACCAGAGAAAATAACATCTGTCATAGCCCCATCACCACGAAGACTTTTAACAGATTGTTCTCCTAATACCCAACGTACTGCATCAACAACATTACTCTTACCGCTACCATTTGGTCCAACAATACAAGTAATATTATCATCAAGCACAATATTAAGTTTATCAGCAAACGATTTAAAACCAGATGCTTGTATTTCTTTCAAGTACATATTATCACCTTACCACTAAGGTAAATTATACTATATAAGTCTATGCAAAACAAGAAAAAACAGGAACTTTTAACATTCCTGTTTCTTCCTTTTAATATGATATTCTTGAACATTATCACCCATTAAGTTATCAACTTTTTGATTAAGTTTAAAACTAAATCTACTAATTAAATCATCAAAGGTTCTTAATATATTATCAAACCCTGCCTCATTTTCAATATACATAGTATCATTTGTATTAATAGCCTGTATATTACCATTAGTAATATATACACTATACTTCTTCCTAAAATAACTTCCATCATCTAAAGTATTAGAAAATTGCCCAAGTATTGAGATAGATAGATGTTGATTATCAATCATCTTATAAGATTTAAAAGATAATCTATCACTTAAACGATTACTATTATCACTATAAATAGAATAACTATCTTCAACATAATTACCATCCTCATAATGTTCTAATCTAACAACCGGTAACTCTCCTCTAACAATCATAATATTTTTAGTTACCCTACCATTTTCAGAATTTATTAACTCATATTCCAAAATACTAAAATCATCCACTAGTATTTGTTTCATGTTTCCTATCTCTTTAGTATCATCAATATTAATTAATGAATTTAACATTTGCTTTCTAACACTTTCAATTTCTATAATATTTTCAATATATACTTTATTACGATAAAAATCATGTATTTTTTTATTTAAATCATTATAATCTACTGCATGCATAATAATTTTCCCCCTACCGGTATTATAGCATTAATATTATTTTTCATCTACTAATTTTTCATTAATTAACTGATCTAAAGTAACTAAATCATAACCTTTCTGTTTAATATACGAAATAATAGTAGAAAGTTCCTTAACCATATTATCATTTACATTAAAACTAATAATACTACCATTACTTAACTCCCTCTTAACTGTACTAAATGGATAATTACTAATACTTACAGTTGGCTTTACCGTATACATTCTATAATTACTACAAAGATCTAGTACATTACTATTCTTATAATCAGTATAACAAAACTTAGTATTTTGATTAGTAAGTGATGCAATCATATTATTAGTCCAACCAAATTTATTAACTGTATAGCTACCATCATATCCTAAATTTTCTATTTCATTA
>CAKPDJ010000024.1 GCA_934148875.1 uncultured Bacilli bacterium | reverse complement strand
CTCTATCTGTGAAGTAGGAAACTTGGGAGGCAACTACCAAGGCGAATAAAAATTAAAATTTTTATTCTTTTGTTCTATTATTTAATACTATGCATATTATTTACTAGGAGGCTATTATGGACAAGGATCAAACAATCAGTAATTATAATCATAGTATTAATATTTTAGAGAGAAAAAATATTCTAGTAACTGGTGTTAAAAAGATAGAAAGTTTTGATGACCAGGAATTTTTAATGGAAACAGTTATGGGTTTTTTAGCACTTAAAGGAGAAGGATTAGAACTTTTAAAACTTGATACTTTGCAGGGGAATGTTTCAATTAAGGGCTTATTAAAGTCGTTTTCGTATATAGATGAAGGAATGAAGAAAGAAAAGGATGCTAGCATAATTAGTAGGTTATTTAAGTAATGGCTTTATCAATTCAGTTAAAAGTTTTAATAACGTCATTTGTATATGGAATATTATTTTCTTATGTAGTGAAGATGCAGTATAAATTATTATTTAAGGGTAAGTTATGGTATAAAATATTAGTTAACTTTTTATTCGTTATAGATAATTGTTTGTTGTATTTTATAATACTTAAAACTATTAATAATGGAATATTTCATATATATTTTTTCTTTCTGCTCATTTTAGGTTATTTATTTGGCAATTATTTGATTAAAAGAAAAGATTGACATTTTTTTGTAAACAAACAAAAGATGTCAATTTATTTTGTTGAAAAAAAGATATACTATCGTTATAATTGAGTTGGAGATGGTAATGGTGGCTAATAAAAAGGGTAAAGCTAAAACTAGATGTCGTTTGTGTTTGTTTATGCCTGTTTGTTTGGTAGTATTAATTACTATTTTTGTGGCTGTTGGAAGTTATTGGGTAAAAATAACTAATAAATATCAGGAAAAGCAGCAATTAGCTAATGAAATAATTGCTTTGAAAGAAAAAGAAGAAGAGTTAAAAGTAGATGTTCAAAGATTAGAAGATCCTGATTATGTAGCTAGATATGCTAGAGAAAAGTATATGTATTCTAAAGAGGGAGAAATTATTTTAAGATTACCTGATGAAGAATAGTGATAATAAATAAAGAAATATATGTAAAGTTATATATTTCTTTTTATTTTTATGGTTGTTTTTTAATACTTATGGTAAAATACTTAAGGGAGTAATTAAAAACAGGTGGTGGATATGAAGCAAGCTTACCAATACTTATTTGATTTATTAAAAGAAAAAGATATTGTTGTAGTGGGATGTTCTGGTGGACCTGATTCTATGGCTTTACTTTATATGTTAGATAAGATTAGAACTATTAAAAATATATATTTAGTATGTTGTCATGTTAATCACAATGTTAGAATGGTTAGTAAAGATGAACAAATATTTATGGAAAAATGGTGTTTAGATCATGATATTGTTTTTGAAACTATGACTATTCAAAAATATGGTGATGATAATTTTGAAAATGAGGCGCGCACTATAAGATATAAATTTTTTGATGATATAGTAAAAAAATATAATGCTAATTATTTAATGACGGCTCATCATGGTGATGATTTAATAGAGACTATTTTAATGAGAATAGTACGTGGTTCTACTTTAAGTGGCTATTCTGGATTTAATAAACTAGTTGATATGGGTGGTTATAAAATAGTAAGACCACTTATTTATGCTACTAAGAGTGAAATAGAAGAATATGATAAAAAAAATAATATTCCTTATGTTATAGATAAAACTAATTTTGATGATATACATACTAGAAATAGATATCGTAAGACTGTGTTACCTTTTTTGAAGAAAGAAAATCCTAATGTTCATGAGAGGTTTTTGAAATTTAGTAATACTTTAGAAAAATATAATGAATATATAAATAAACAGGTTAATAGATGTCTTTCTTCTGTTTATGAGAGTGATGTACTAGATATAAATAACTATTTACAGTTAGATGAAGTTATTCAGGATAAAATTTTAGGTATAATATTAGCTAAATTTTATACAGATGATGTTATGCTTATAAATGATAGACATATTGATTTAATTAATGATTTGATTAAGTCTAAGAAAAAGAATACTTTTATATATCTTCCTAATAATATAAAGGTGGTAAAAGAATATAATAAGTTATTTTTAATAAGGGAACAAAACCAAGTCGATAATTATGAAATTGAACTTATTGATTATGCTAAATTACCTAATGGTAAACATATGAAAGTAGTGGAATCATGTGATACTAATGGTAATGATGTATGTCGCTTATCTAGTAGTGAAGTTAAATTACCTCTTTATATTAGAACTAGAAGGCATGGAGAAAAGATGGCTTTAAAGGGTACTAATGGTCATAAAAAGATTAAAGATATATTTATTGATTGTAAAGTACCTATGAAAGATAGAGAATTATGGCCTGTTGTGGTTGACTCTAATAATGAGGTTGTTTGGTTACCTGGACTTAAAAAGAGTAAATTTAATAAGCAAAAAAATGAGAAATGTGATATAATAGTTAAATATTATTAAAGGAGATGCAAATATGAACAAAAATACAATAAAAAAAGGAATACTTCCGTATTTATTTTTAGTATTATTGATTTTTGGTGTTTACTATTTATTTAATGTAATTAATAATCAACCAAAAACTATAACTTATAATGAGTTAATACAAGCTCTAGATCAGGGTACTGTAACAGAGATGGCTATTACACCTAAGGAAAGAGCTGTTGTTTATGAAATAACTGGTAAGTTGAAAGATTATAAAGAAAATGAAAGATTTTTTATAAGAGTTCCACTTACAGATTCAGTTATTAAGAATGTGTTAGAGGCAGGAAGTAATAATCAATTTAAGTTAATTACCAATGTAGATCCAGACTCAAGTTATTTTTGGGTAATAGTAGTTAATGTAGTTCCAATCTTATTATTAGTTGGATTTGGTTTCTTCTTCTTAACTAGACAAATGAATGGTGCTAATAAATCTATGGATTTTGGTAAGAGTAGAGCTAGACTTTCTAATGATACTAACAAAGTAACATTTAAAGATGTTGCTGGATTAAAAGAAGAAAAAGAAGAAGTTAGTGAATTAATTGATTTCTTAAAAAATCCTAAAAAGTTTACTAAACTTGGAGCTAGAATACCTAAAGGTGTTTTATTAGAGGGTCCTCCAGGAACAGGTAAAACTTTACTTGCTAAAGCTGTAGCAGGAGAAGCAAATGTACCTTTCTACTTTATCAGTGGATCTGATTTTGTTGAATTATTTGTTGGTGTTGGTGCTAGTCGTGTTAGAGATATGTTTAAACAGGCTAAGCATAATGCTCCATGTTTAATTTTTATTGATGAAATTGATGCTGTCGGACGTCAAAGAGGAACTGGCTTAGGCGGTGGACATGATGAAAGAGAACAAACATTAAATCAATTACTTACTGAAATGGATGGTTTTGGTCCTAATGAGGGAATTATTATAATAGCTGCTACTAACCGTTCTGATGTACTTGATCCAGCATTATTAAGACCAGGTAGATTTGATAGACAAGTAACTGTTGATTTACCAGATGTTAGAGAACGTGAAGAAATATTAAGAGTTCATGCTCGTGATAAAGTTTTAGCTCCAAGTGTTAAATTAGAGTTTTTAGCTAAACGTACACCAGGATTTAGTGGTGCTGCATTAGAAAATTTATTAAATGAAGCTGCACTTTTAGCTGTTAGAAGAAACAAAAATGCAATTACTATGAGTGAAATAGATGAGGCAACTGACCGTGTTATTGGTGGACCTGCTAAATTATCTCGTAAGTATACTGAACATGAAAGACAAGTTGTTGCATATCATGAAGCTGGTCATGCTGTTTTAGGTATTAAACTTCCAAATGCAGAAGATGTACAAAAAATTACTATTATTCCTCGTGGTCAAGCTGGTGGTTATACATTAATGATGCCTAAAGAGGAAACATATTTAGCTACTAAGAGTGAGTTACTTCAAAGAATTACTGGATTACTTGGTGGTAGAGTTTCAGAAGAAATTCATTTTAAAGAAGTAACAACTGGTGCTCATAATGACTTTGAAAAAGCTACTAAGATAGCTCGTGCTATGGTTACTGAATATGGTATGAGTGATTTAGGTCCTGTTCAACTTGAACAACAAGAAGGTGGAGTATTCTTAGGAAGGGATTATAATAAAACTAAGAATTTCTCTAATGAGATTGCTCATGAAATTGATAAAGAAGTTCGTAAGATAATTGATGAATGTTATAAAGAAGCAACACGTATTCTAAAAGAAAATCAGGCTTTAATTAAACTTATTGCTGATACATTATTAGAATATGAAACAATTACTAAGGAACAAATTGACTCATTAGTAGAAACTGGACATATGCCTGAAGAAAAAGAAGATACTTTGGCTGAATTAAAAGCTAAGGCTAAAGAAAAAGGTATTAAAGGTTATACTAAGATGACTAAAGAAGAATTAGAAGAAGCTATTAAGGAAAATTAATAGTTTCTTTTTTTAAATTTTATAGTATAATATTGTAACTTAGAAAGGGCTATACGTATGAAATTTTCTATTGATAAATTATTTTTAAAAAAAACAAAACCAGTTTCTGATATATCTAAAAGCAATGATTTTAGTGAGGAAGTTATTGTTGTTGGTAAAGATGATTTTGCTTATAAAATAAGTGTTAATAATGATTGTACTTTGCAATATTTCATTGGGAAAGTTAGTAATGATTTTAATCAAGAACTAGTAAATAGAATATCTAAAAGTATTATTTTTGTTGATGGTTATAATATTTCTAAACAAACGATATATTTATTAGAAAAAGAAAATGTGTCATATTGTATTTCTACTAGTTCATCTAAGTTATATATATCTGAAAGAATTGAAGATTCTCTTTTTATTAAAGAAAGAATGCTTATTATTGATAAATATAATCAAAATTATCAATTCACTTCAAAGTTATTTGATGCTGATGGTAATATAAAGGAAACAAAATTGTATAATTTTGGAGAATCTACCGATAAAAAAGAAACATTGTTAGAAATACAACAATTATTATTAGATTTAAAGAATGTTAAACAAATTAATAGTATTTTAAATGTTAGTCAAGTTTATTCTTATTTGTATTTAGTAGATGAAGAAGACTATTTTCCTGTTATTGAAAATGATATTATGTGTTTATCATGGCGTTTTCAATCAGTACGCGAAAATAAAAATGTTAATCAGTCAAGCTTTGAATGTCTTAATATTATTATAAAGGAAACAATGGAAAACATTGGAAGTATTTCATATAATTATTTATCTAGTGGTTTTACTTATGGTGGCAATGTTAGTTACAATATTGAAAAACCATTTCGCAATAAACATTATGCTAGTATGGCTTTAGGCTTGTTAAAAGATTTATTGAGATATAATGAATATACTGGTGATAAAGATATATATGTGGCAACATTACCAAATAATGATTTCTCACAGAGAGTAGCTATTAATAATGGTGGAAATTTGTTTTATGCAGGTGCTGTTCCTGAAGATGATTCTGTTTACTATATTGATGGTGTTAAGGAAGTTAAAGTTTATAAAATTGAAATATAAATTCAATAATAATGGTTTCCTTTTTCTTTTCATTTTTTCAGATGTATGATATTATCTATAGTGATTTGAGGGATAGTATGGTTTATATTGGAAATGTAGAAATAAAACATAAAACAGTGCTTGCACCTATGGCAGGAATAGGAAATTCTAGTTTTCGTAAAATTATTAAGAAAATGGGTGCTGGATTAATATATGCAGAAATGGTAAGTGATAAGGCCTTATTTTATAAAAATAAAAAAACAGTAGATATGCTTTATATGGAGGAAATGGAAAGACCTATTACGCAACAGATTTTTGGTAGTGATAAAGAGTCTTTTGTTAGTGCAGCTAAATTTATTTATGAGAATATGCATCCAGATATTATAGATATAAATATGGGTTGCCCTGTTCCTAAAGTAGCGGTTAGAGCTCAAGCTGGTAGTGCTTTACTTAAAAATCCTGAAAAAATAAAAGATATTGTTTCTAATGTTGTTGCTAGTGTTCCAATTCCAGTTACAGTTAAAATTAGGAGTGGTTGGGATAGTGAACATATAAATGCAGTAGAGATTGCTAAAATATGTGAGGAAGCAGGTGCTAGTGCGATATGTGTTCATCCTAGAACGCGTAGTCAAGGTTATAGTGGTAAAGCTGATTGGTCTATCATTAAACAAGTTAAAGATGCAGTATCAATTCCGGTAATTGGTAATGGTGATATAACTACAATATATGATGCTAAGAGAATGATTGATGAAACTAATTGTGATTTAGTAATGATAGGTAGAGGTGTACTTGGAAATCCTTGGCTAATTAAACAAATTAATGCTTATTTAGAAGATAATATAATCTTACCTGATCCTACACCTATTGAAAGAATAGATATGTGTTTAGAACATCTACATAATTTGTATGAACTAAAAGATGAAAAATTAGCTGTATTAGAAATAAGAAATCATATCGCCTGGTATTTGAATGGTTTACCAAATTCTAACGAAATAAAAAATAAAATATTCCTACAAAAGAATATTTCTGTTATAATTGAGATATTGAATGAATATAGAAAATATATCGAGAATTTAGAAAGTTAGGTGATAATATGTCTAATATTAAAGATAAAAAAGGTAAAGTAGTTGAAGCTGTAATAGAGGAAAATGACATTAATACTGAAAATGCTGATAAACCATATTTTTTTCCAAGAGCTCTTGCTTATTTTATTGATATTATTTTAATAAATATTGCTTGCTTTGGAATATTATTATTGATACCTAAGAATGATAATTATAAGTATTATTCTGAGCAATATGAACAAATTCAAACAGATTTATTGTCCAAAAAAATAACATCACAGGAATTTTTGGATAAATCGGTTGATATTGTTTATAATATTGATTCTAATAATATTATTTCATTAATAATTCAAGTAGTTGTAATAATTCTTTACTTTGTAGTATTTCAGTTTTATAATAATGGTCAAACCGTTGGTAAAATGTTGATGAAATTAAGGGTTGTTAGTGTTAAGAGTGACAAGTTAACTTTAAATCAAGTTACTTATCGTGCTTTAATTATTAATTCAATTTTAGTTAATATTTTAATAATTGGTTCTTTATTATTTTTAAGTAAAGATTATTATTACTATGCTAGTAAGGGAATACAGATGTTAGCATCAGGAGTTATATTTACAACTTTAATGATGATTTTATTTAGAAAAGATGGTAGAGGATTACATGATGTAATCGCTGGTACTAAAGTTATACAAGAGAGGTAATATATATGAGAGAATTTACAGAACAAGAATTGGTAAGAAGAGGAAAGTTAGAAGAAATAGCTAAGGTATGTAATCCATATCCTGAAAGATATGAGAAAACTCATTCTTTACAAGAAGCTAAAAATCTAGATGATGGAACAATTGACGTTTCTATTGCTGGTAGAATTATTTTTGCTAGAAAAATGGGTAAACTTAGTTTTGTTAGAATACGTGATTTACAGGGCGATATGCAGTTAGAATTTAAAGTAGATATGGTTGGTGAAGAAAACTATGATTTCTTTAAAAAACAAATAGATACTGGTGACTTTATTGGGGCACGTGGTGAGATTTTTACTACTCAAACTGGCGAAAAAACGCTTCGTGTTCATGAGTTTAAATTTTTAGGTAAGGCATTAAGACCACTTCCAGAGAAATTTCATGGACTTGTTGATACAGAACTTAAATATCGTCAAAGATATGTAGATTTAATAACTAATGAAGAAAGTAGAAAAGTATTTTTAGGAAGAAGTAAATTTTATGCATTCTTACATAAATTTTTAGCTGATAATGGCTTTTTACAAGTAGAAACTCCTATTATCCAAACTGCTGTATGTGGAGCTAGTGCTAAGCCTTTCTACACTCATCATAATGCACTTGATTTAGACTGTAATTTAAGAATAGCTCCAGAAACATTCTTAAAACAATGTATAGCTGCTGGTTTTGATAGAGTTTATGAAGTAGCTAAATGTTTTAGAAATGAAGGAATGGATTCTGAACATTTGCAAGAATTTACACAAGTAGAGTGGTATGCTTCTTACTGGAATTATGAAGATAATATTAAATTCTATACTAAATTTATTAAATCATTACTAATGGAATTAATTGGTACTACTACTGTTGAGTATCAAGATAAGGTTTTAGATTTTGGTAAAGAAGAATGGGATAATATAAACTATTGTGAAGCTATGACAGAAATATTTGGTTTTGACTTTTTGAGTATTTCAGAACCTAGTGAATTAAAGGCTAAGATAGTAGAGGCAGGATTATTTACTGAAGCTGATTTAGCTGATTATAAATCACTTAGTCAAATAATTGATTTTGTATATAAAAAGAAAATTCGTGCTAATATTGTAGATCCAACTATTATTTATAATTATCCAAGTGTATTAATACCACTTGCTCGTAGAAATGATGCTGATCCTAGAAGAATTGATGTGTTCCAAGTTGTAGCTGCTGGTACAGAGTTATGTAAGGCTTATTCAGAACTTGTTAATCCAATTCAACAAAGAGAAGCATTTGAAGGACAACTTAAAGCTAAGGCTCAAGGTGATGATGAGACTATGGATTTAGATGAAGACTTTTTACTTGCTATGGAACAAGGTATGCCACCTATATCTGGTTTAGGATTTGGAATTGATCGTTTAATGATGTTAATATATAACGTTCCATCTGTTAGGGATGTAGTGTTGTTCCCAATTATGAAACCAGAAAATCAAGATATTAAAGAAAATTAATTAATTTAACCTAGAAAGTATTTTTTCTAGGTTTTTTTCACAAAACTTTCACTTAAAAATATTTGTATATTTATATTAAATTATGTATAATTATTATGGGAGGGTTAATATGAAGAAACACAATATTTTAAAAGTAATTTTGTTGTCAATATTGGTTGTTGTAGTTTGTACATGGATTTTTCCTCAAGCAACTTATCAATATCAATTTCAACAAGGAACAAGAGTTCAATTAGGTATTTTTGATTTAACTACTTATACAGTAGAAGGATTATTCCGTTATTTTTCATATGTTTTATTATTTACGTTAGCTACTGGTATGTTTTATGGAGTTTCTTATAGAATTCCAGCTTATCGTAATTTACTAGATAAAATTGTTGAAAAATTTAAAGGAAAAGAAAATATTTTCTTAGCTGTAATAATGACATTAATTGCTGTAATTGTGTCAGTAAGTGGATTGTCATTTGGAATGCTATTTGTATTCCCACTTATAATATCAATCGTATTATTAATGGGATATAATAAATTAGTAGCAGCTAGTGTAACTGTAGGTTCAACTATTGTTGGTATTATGGGTACTACTTTAGGTGTTGCTACTACTAGTTATATGAATTCAATATTAGGAATTGAGTTTAATAGTGAAATTATTACTAAGATTATATTACTTGTAATTGGACTAGTTTTATTAATTTACAATGTACTATTGTATGCAAAAAAAGTTAAAAACAATACTGACAAGGTAACTGAATTAGTTCCTATTTCAGCAGATAGTAGTGTTGCTAGTAAAAGTTTAGTAGCAGAAGAAAAAGTAGAAGCTACAAAGAATAGTAAAACTACTATTACTCTTAAAAAGAATGCTAAGAAAGAAAATGAAGAACTAGAAAAGAAAGATACTAAAAAAACAACTTCTAAAACTGCAACTAAGAAAACTAGTACTAAATCAGCTAAGAATACTAAGTCTGCAGCAAAGAAATCAACAAAAACTAAAGCATACGATTTAAAATCATCTTCTGATACTGTAATTAAAGTAAAATCAAAGAAAAAGGTTAAAACTTGGCCATTTATATTAGTATTTGATTTAGTAGTATTAATTTTAATTGTTTCTACATTCCAATGGACAGAAGTTGCTAATGTTGATTGGTTTACTAAAGCATTAGATGCAGTAAATGATTTCAAAATTGGTGGTTTCCCTATATTTGCTAAAATTTTAGGTAATATTCAACCTTTTGGACAATGGTCATTAGGTTATGAAATGCCAGCATTAATTGTTTTAGCTACAGGATTTTTAGCATTTATTTATGGTTTAAAATTTGATCAATTCTTAGATGCTGTTGTAGATGGTATTAAGAGATCTATGAAACCTGCAATTTATATGTTCCTTGTTTACTTTGTATTGATTGTAGTAGCATTCAATCCATTCCAATTAAATATTACTAAGTTCTTCTTAGATTTAACTAAAGGACTTAATGTAATTACTATGACAATTATTATGGCAATATCAAGTGTACTTAATGTTGAAAATATTTATGTTGCTCAAGGTCAATTACCTTATATTACTAGTGTTATTACTGATCAATCATTATATCCATTAATTGGTATTATTTGTCAGTCAGTTTATGGATTAATGATGTTAATAGCTCCAACTAGTGCAATATTAATTGGTACATTAACTTACTTAGATGTTCCTTATACACAATGGATTAAACATATTTGGAAATTATTCTTACAACTATTATTAGTGTTAGTAATTATATTCTTTATCTTATTTTTAATCTAATTAATTAAAAGGGTAGAAGTTCTACTCTTTTTTTGTTTAAATAAATTCTATTTTCCTCATAATATACATAGAATTGTTAGAGGAGGAATTTATATGTTTTCTAAATTTAGTGAAGAAGCACAAAAAGTATTATTGAACGCAAAAAAGGAAATGCAAGAATTAAAACATCCATATGTTGGTAGTGAACATTTATTCCTTTCATTATTAAAATTTGATAATGAGTTAAGTAAAAAGTTGAATGATTTTGGAATAACTTATGATAAGTTTAGGGATAAATTAATTGAATTAATAGGTTATGGAACTGAGAAAAATGATTGGTTTTTGTATACACCACTTTTGAAAAGAGTTATGGAAACGGCTTTATTAATTAGTAAAGAATCTACTCCTAATGAGGTTTCTACTGAACATTTATTATTCGCTATTTTAGAAGAAGGTGGTGGAGTTGCAGTTAGAGTTTTAAATGAAATGGATATAGATGTTGTTGATATTCAAGAATATTTTTCTACTAAGCTTAGTAGTAAAAAGAAAAATGGTAAGAAAAAGCTGTTGGTTGAAGAATTTGGAGTTGATTTAACTAAGAAAGCTCAACTTAAAGAGTTGGATCCAGTGGTTGGTAGAGATAAAGAGATAAAAAGAATGATGGAAATATTATGTAGGCGTGGTAAGAATAATCCATTATTAATTGGTGAAGCTGGGGTAGGCAAAACAGCTTTGGTTGAAGAATTGGCTAGATTAATCGTAGAAGATAAAGTACCTAGACAACTTAAGAATAAGAGAATTATATCTGTTTCTATAGCTACTTTAGTTTCTGGTACTAAGTATCGTGGTGAGTTTGAAGAACGTGTTACTAAAATGTTAAAAGAACTAGAAAATAATGATAATATTTTACTTTTTATTGATGAAATTCATACTTTGATGGGAGCAGGTGGTGCTGAAGGAGCAATAGATGCTGCTAATATTTTTAAACCTGCTTTAGCACGTGGTAAGATTAGATTAATAGGTGCTACTACTGTTGATGAATATAAACAGACCATAGAAAAGGATAGAGCTATGGATAGAAGATTTCAAACGGTATTTATATATGAACCTGATGCTGAATCAGTTTATCAGATACTAGAAAAACTTAAACCAATTTATGAGGCTTATCATGGTGTTAAGATTGAAGATGAAGAACTAAAATTGATTATTAAGTTATCTAATAAATATATATATGATAGAAAACAACCTGATAAAGCTATTGATGTACTTGATGAAGTTTGTTCTAAGGCATCTATATCTAAACATAAATCATTTAGTAAATTAAGTATTTATAAAGATGAATTAAATCAAATATTAGAAGCTAAAAATCAATATATCATTAATCAAGATTTTGATAGTGCAGTGGGACTTAAGAATAAAGAGAAAAGTATTATTTCTAAGATTAATCAATTGGAATTAAAAAGTACAACTAAACATGTTAATACTATAAGTGTTAATGATATTGCCGAAGTAGTTAGTCAAAAAACTAATATTCCTGTATATGAAATTAATAGTAGTAGCAGTAAATATATTAAAAATTTAGAAACTTGTTTAAAGAAGAAAATAATAGGTCAAGATGAAGCTATTTCTTCCTTGGTAGCTGCAACTAAAAGAATTAAACTTGGGTATAGTGATAGTAATAAACCTTATTCATATTTATTTGTTGGTCCAACTGGTGTAGGTAAAACAAAACTTGCTGTAGAGTATTCTAATTATTTGTTTGGTAATGATAAATTAATACGTTTTGATATGAGTGAATATCGTGATAGTAGTTCAATTACTAAAATTATTGGTTCAGCACCTGGATATGTTGGGTATGATGATGGTAATAATAAATTAGAAAAAATAAGAAAAAATCCTCATGCCGTGATTTTACTTGATGAAATAGAAAAGGCACATCCGTCTGTTCTTAATTTATTTTTACAGATATTAGATGAGGGTAAAATAACTGATTCTAGAGGAAATACAGTTTATTTTAATCATCATATTATAATAATGACATCTAATGTTGGATTTAATCATGATTCAGTTGGATTTGTGGAAGAGGTTAGTAAAGAAGATAGTAAGCTTAAAGACTTTTTATCTTTAGAATTATTAAATCGTATTCAAAAAGTAATTTATTTTAATAAGTTAGATGATGTATCTATTAAAAGCATTATTAAATCTAAATTAGATTGTGTTAAAAGCAAGTTTAAAGAGAAAGGCATAAAAATTCATATTCATGATAATATAATTCAAAAGATAATTAATCTTTCTAGATATAATGAGTTTGGAGCTAGGAAACTTGATCAAGTAATAGAGGAAAAAATAGATGATTATGTAATAGATAGTATTTTGGATGGTAAGAAAGAAATATATGTAAACTTTAATAATTAGAGGAAATATCCTCTTTTTGTTTGTTATAATGTAATTGGTGGTAACATGAAGAAAAAACTTATTATAATGGGTTTGGTATTATTATTTTTAATTACTTTAATTGGTGGTTATTGTTTATTAGATTATTATAATATTTTGCCTAAAAAGTATTATGATGGTAGTGATTTTAAAATTGTATATAATTATAGTGGTAATGATTATGATAATGATGGTATAGATGATTATATTGAGATGTTAAATGGTGCTAGGAAGTTTGTTAGTACTAAGCCTAAATATAAGAGTGAATATTATGATGGTGGTTATCCTCCTGATGGTGTAGGTGTTTGTACTGATGTAGTTGCTTCAGCTTTTTTAGAGGCAGGTTATGATTTAAGAGAGTTAGTTGATAGTGATATTAGAAATAATAGAAGTAGTTATCCTCATATTTCAGTAGTAGATAAAAATATTGATTATCGTCGTGTTCGTAATTTAAAGATATTTTTTGAAAGAAATGCTATTCCACTTACTACTGATATAAATGATATTGATGAGTGGCAAGGTGGAGATATAGTAATTTTTCCTAAACATATTGCGATTGTGTCTGATAGGCGTAATAAAAAAGGTATTACTTATATTATTCATCATGGTGGACAACCAATTTATGAAGAAGATGCTTTAAGAAGGTATGAGGGTAAAGTTATAGGTCATTATCGATTTTATATCAATAAATAGTATTTTTTTAACATATTATATTTATGTGTTTACTGTAGTAAACGTTTTTACTTTTTATTTGGTTAAACGCATGGTATAATGTTGTTAGTTACTTTTATTCTATAAAGAAGGTGGATTTATGAAAATATATAATACTTTGACTAAACAAATAGAGGAGTTTATTCCTCATGAAGAAGGAAAAGTTAAAATGTATACTTGTGGACCTACAGTGTATCATTTTGCTCATATTGGTAATCTTCGTTCCTATATTTTTGAGGATATATTAGAAAAAGGATTGAAATACTTAGGTTATGAAGTAAAGAGAGTTATGAATATAACTGATGTTGGTCATTTAACTAGTGATGGTGATACTGGTGAAGATAAAATGGAAAAAGGTGCCCATAGAGAAGGAAAAACAGTTTATGAAATAGCTAAATTTTATACTGATGCCTTTTTTAGTGATTGTAGTAAATTAAATATTAAGAAGCCTAGTATTGTGGAACCTGCAAGTCATCATATTGATACATATATTGAAATGATTTCTAAGATGTTGGATGATGGATATGCTTATATTTCCAATGGAAATGTTTATTTTGATGTAAGCAAAGCTACTGATTATTATAAGTTATCAGGTAAAAATCCAGAAGATTTAATGGTTGGAGTTCGTGATACAGTAGATAGCGATAGTGCTAAGAAAAATCAGGCTGATTTTGTATTATGGTTTACGGATAGTAAGTTTAAAAATCAAGATATGCGTTGGAATTCACCATGGGGGGTAGGTTATCCAGGATGGCATATTGAATGTAGCGGAATAAGTGGAAAATACTTAGGTGAATATTTAGATATACATTGTGGTGGAGTTGATAATATTTTTCCACATCATACTAATGAAATTGCTCAAAGTGAAGCATATTTTGGACATAAATGGTGTAATTACTGGGTACATGGGGAGCATTTGAATGATCAAACTGGTAAGATGAGTAAATCTAAGGGTGAGTTTTTAACTGTCTCTTTATTAGAGGAAAAAGGTTATGACCCTTTAAGTTATCGTTATTTCTGCTTGGGTAGTCATTATAGAAAAGTTTTAGTGTTTTCTTATGATGCTTTGGATCAAGCACAAAATGCTTATTATAAATTAAAGGCAAAGATAGCTAAATTAGATAGAACTCCTGATTTACATGATGATAAAATAGATTATTATCAAAATAAATTTAAGGAAGCTATTTCAAATGACTTAAATACTTCTAGTATGCTTACTTTAGTGTATGATGTACTTAAAGATTCAGAGTTAACTGATTTTACTAAGTTATATTTGATAGATGATTTTGATAAGGTTCTATCTTTAAATCTAATTGAAGATGAAAAAGAAATTGATATGGAGTTAGAAAGTTATATTCTTAGTAAAATAGAGGAAAGAAATCAGGCTAAGAAGGATAAAAATTTTGCTTTAGCTGATGCTATTCGTGATGAACTGCTTTCTAAGGGAATTGAGCTTAAGGATACTAGAGAAGGTACTACATATAACATATTATAATTTTAGAACTGAGTTATCGGTTCTTTTTCTTTTCTTTTTATGTTATTATATAAAGGAGGTGGTTTTATGCCTAATTCAATGAATGTACTTGAGATAAATGTATTGGTTTTAGCATATTTAGGTGATACTATTTATGAAAATTATGTAAGAAGATATTTGATTAGTAAAGGTATTGGTAATGTTAATAGTTTACAGACAGAATCTATTAATTATGTTAGTGCTAAAGCTCAGGCTAAGTTTGTAAATATCTTAATTGATAATAACTTTTTTACTGAGGAAGAAATGAATGTTATTAAACGTGCACGTAACTATAAAAGCACATCACATCCTAAAAACTGTGATATTGTGACTTATAAATATGCAACAGGATTAGAGGCATTGATTGGTTATTTAGACTTAACTAATAGAAATGATAGAATAGATGAAATTATGAAATTAATATTGGAGGGTTCATTATGCTAGTATATGGAAGAAATGTTGCTTTAGAATATTTGCAAAAAGTTGAAAAAGTTAAGAAAATATATTTGCAGGATGGTTTTCATGATGAAAAGATAAATTTGCTTATAGAAAAAGGTAAAATTCAGCCAAAATATTTGCCAAAATTTGAATTAGACCGACTTGCAAATGGTGTTCATCAGGGTATAATTCTAGATGTCGTAGATTTCAGTTATACTGATTATCACAAATTTATTCAAGATTCTGAATCTTTTGTAGTTATTTTAGATCACTTAGAAGATCCACATAATCTTGGAGCAATTATTCGTACTAGTGAAGCTGCTGGTGTTAATGGTATTATTATTCCTAAAGATAGAGGGGTTACTGTTAATTCAACCGTAATAAAAACTAGTACAGGAGCAATTGATAATATTCCTATATCATTAGTTACCAATTTAAACCAAACAATTTCAGATTTAAAAAAAGAAGGGTTTTGGATAGTTGGTACAGATATGACTAATAGTACAGATTATCGTAAGTTAGATTATTCTGGTAAGATAGCTTTAATTATTGGCAATGAGGGTACTGGTTTATCTAGAATGGTTAGGGAGTCCTGTGATTTTATGGCTGAAATTCCTATGTACGGAAAGGTTAATAGTCTAAATGCTTCAGTAGCTGCGGGTATTTTAATTTATGAGGTGATTAGACAAAAAAGGTAGGAAATGACTGAATATAAAGATTTGAATGATTATGAAGTTATGTATTTAGTAGAGGAAGGCAATGATGATGCTAGAGATATTATTTTAGAAAAATATAAACCTATAATTAAGGGAATGGCATCAAAATATTTTAAAAGTTTTAGGAGATATGGAATTGAATATGAAGATTTAGTTCAAGAAGGATATTTAGGACTTTACAATGCTATTAGAGGGTATCATAGTGCTAAAAATACTTTATTTTATACTTATGCTACTATATCTATTCGTAGTAAAATGCTTAATTACTTGAAAAGATATACTAATCAAAAGAATTTAGCTAATGTAGATTGTACTTCTCTTGATCAGATTATATCTAAAGATAATGATGAACCATTTTTTTCTTTAATAGAAGATAGAAATGTAATTTTACCAGATGATATGCTTGATTATATGGAATTTGAATCTAAAATTAATAATTTTATTTATTCTTTAGATTTTCCTTATTCATTAGTATTTGAACTTAAAATTAATGGGTTTGGCAATAAGGATATTAGTATTCTTCTTGATTGCCCATTAAAGAAAGTAACAAATTGTATAAGTAAAATTCGTAAAGAATGTAACTATTATTTAGGACATTGAAAAATAATTTTAAAATGTTATAATGATAATAGGTGATACTAGATGGTTGAAGTTATAAACAATAAAGTTAATTTGATTGATATGAATTTTAAGCAATTATCAATGGCTGATAAAAGGGTAGCTTTTACTTTAATGGATGCAATGTTGAAGAAGTTGCATGAAAAGAATATGATGGTTACTGATTTTAGTCCTAATAAAATTTATTATCAAGATGGTTTTTATACTTTTGAAGATATTGAGTTTATTACTGATTATTATGCTAATGATAGAGATGTAGCCATTTTTAGTAATATTTTAGCATTATGTAATTTGGCTTTTTGTAGTTATTTGCCAGATTATCAATTAAATCAGGGTATGCTTAATTTTGAAGTCATTAGTAATAACTTTGATAACTTTGTTAGTTATTTACCTGAAGAAGATAGAGATTATTATAAAGGGGTATTAGTCGATTCTTATAAAAGAGGTAAGATAGATGGACATACTTTATATTATTCTGATCATATTATTAAGCTTGGACAAAATCATAATGAATCAAATAATAATAGTCTAGCTTATGTTAAGGCTACAGAAGCGGGTAGGGCTTTTGCTAATAAAGAAAATGAAGCTGCGTTTGGACATAATTTATTTTTTATAACTGTAGTTCTTTCGCTTATTATTGGTATGATAGGAATTATTTTATATTTTTCAAATTATATAGGTTAAATATGTTGACTTTAATATCTTTTTGTGTTAACTTATAGGTGAACACGAAAGGGTGTTTTTATTTTGGTTAAAAGGTAAGGTGTTAACATGGCAAAATTAGTTAAAGCTGATCGTGAAATTATTGATATTGATGATGAGATTAAAAAATTATCAAATGAAGTAGTTGGCAGTAAAAAAGTTGAAAAAAGAGATACTGACAAGAAAAAGATTGCTAAGAAGTCATCTAAAAAAGATACTAAGAAAAACACAAAGAAGACTACTAAGAAAAATGTAAAACAAAAATCTAACTTCTTAAAAGAAGTAAGAAGTGAAGTTTCTAAAGTAAAGTGGCCTTCTAAGAAGGATATGGTTAAATATTCTGTAGCCACTATAGTATTCGTTATTTTCTTTGCATTATTCTTTTATTTAATTGACTTAATTATTGCGTTATTGAAGGCAGGTGTATAATTTATGGATAAACAATGGTATGTAGTTAATACTTATTCTGGACATGAAAATAAAGTAAAAGAAAAGTTAGAAATGCGTGCACAAAGCATGGATATGAAAGATTATATTTTTAGAGTTATTGTTCCAGAACAAAAAGTAGTAGAAGAAAAAGATGGACAAACAAAAGAAAAAATTAAAAAAATGTTCCCTGGATATATTTTAGTTGAAATGGTTATGAGTGATGAAGCTTGGTATGTTGTTCGTAATACTCCTGGTGTTACTGGATTTATTGGATCAAGTGGAAAAGGAGCTAAACCTACACCACTTCAACCTTATGAAGTAGATAATATTTTAAATAATATGGGAATGAGTAGATTAGATGTTAATAAAGAATTAGAAATTGGTAGCAAAGTTAAAATTGTTTCAGGGCCATTTTCTGGAATGTTTGGAACAATTGATTCAGTTGATGCACCTAATCAAAAGCTTATGTTACTTGTTGACTTATTTGGGCAAGAAACTTCAGTTGAGGTTGGTATGTCAGAAATAGAAATGGCTGGTTAATATGTTTAATGAAAGTGTAACTGTAGATGATTATGTAGTTTTAAAAACTAAACTTTTATCTGGTTATGATATGTTACTTGAATTTAGTGAAGATCATAGAAATAGATTTTTAAATTCAATGGGACGATTAAAATATGTTGCTATTAATACATTTTTATTTCCATATGATTTGGAATTATTTACTGATATGAAAAGTATTTCAAAAGAAAATTTATTAAATAGTGGTCTTCAGGAAAAATATAATATTAGTGATGATATGATTTTAAATAAATTTAGCGAATATCAAATGTTTAACTTTGGTAAATTGTTAGATGATGGTAAGTTAGATTTAGATCTATTAAATAGATTTCATTATGATAGTGGTGAAAATAATAAACCTGATGCCATTAATAAGTAAGTTAGTGTAAAGAGTTTTGGGGCAAATAATAAAGAAAGTTGAATTTTATAATAAATTTGATTTTCTTTTTTTATT
>CAKPDJ010000023.1 GCA_934148875.1 uncultured Bacilli bacterium | reverse complement strand
CCAGAAAATAAAATAGAAAATAATGAGCCATCTATTGATAATGCTCAATCAGATTGTCAGAAACAAGATAATGAAAACAATAAAATTGTAGAACCATCAGCAACCGAAGAAGCAAAACCAGAAAATAAAATAGAAAATAATGAGCCATCTATTGATGATACTCAATCAAATTGCCAAGACCAGAATAATGAAAACAACAAAATTGTAGAACCATCATCAACAGGAGAATCAAAAACAGAAAATAAAATAGAAAATAATGAGCCATCTATTGATAATGCTCAATCAGATTGTCAAGACCAGAATAATGAAAACAATAAAATTGTAGAGCTATCACCAACTGAAGAAGAAAAAATAGGAGATAAACGAGAAAAGAACGAATTAGCTATTATTGATGTTAAAATAAAAAAATATAATCAAGAGTTAATAAACAAGAAAAGAAGATTAGAAGAAGAATTAAGAATGGTCAATAATGAACTAAGAAATATAGCCTTAAATATAATAATTGAAAATCCAACAATGACTAATCAAGAATTAGTACGAAGCTTAAATGGAATTAATGCTGCTGATATTAGTGAAGAAACAGGCATTACTAAACAACTTAAATATAAAAAGAATTAAGGAGGATTTATATGTTAGAAAGATTAGAAGTAATAGAAAAAAGATATCAAGATATTCAAGCAGAACTTGCAAATCCTGATATATATAGCGATATGAATAAGATGAAGTCATTATCTAAGGAAGCTAGTGATTTAGAAGAAACAGTTAATACTTATCATGAATATAAAAAAGTATTAACAGGAATTGAAGATACTAAAGAAATGGTAAAAGATCCAGAAATGGGAGAACTAGCTAAGGAAGAATTAGCTAATTTAGAACAAGAAAAAGTTAGTTTAGAGGAAAAAATAGAAATATTATTAATACCAAAAGACCCTAACGATGGTAAAAACGTTATTGTTGAAATTCGTGGAGCTGCTGGTGGAGATGAAGCAAATATCTTTGCGGGTGATTTATACAGAATGTACTCTAGATATGCTGAAAAACAAGGATTTAAAATTGAGTTAATCGATGCTGAAGAAGGCGAAGCTGGAGGATTTTCTCAAATTGAATTTATGGTTAAAGGTGATGGAGCTTATTCAAAATTAAAATATGAAAGTGGTTCTCATCGTGTTCAAAGAGTTCCTGAAACTGAATCTCAAGGTAGAATTCAAACATCAACAGCTACAGTTCTTGTAATGCCAGAGGCAGAAGATGTTAATATTGAAATTAATCCTAGTGATTTAAGAATTGATATCTATCGTTCATCAGGTTGTGGTGGACAGGGAGTAAATACTACCGATTCAGCAGTTAGAATTACTCATTTACCTACAAACACTGTTGTTACTTGTCAAAATGAAAGAAGCCAAATTCAAAATAAAGAACAGGCAATGAAAGTATTAAAAGCAAGACTTTATGAACAAGAACTACAGAAACAAGAAGAAGCTTTAGGTAATGAAAGAAGAAATAAAATTGGTACTGGTGATAGAGCTGAAAAAATTAGAACCTACAACTATCCACAAAATAGAGTAACAGACCATCGTATCGGTTATACTACTAACAATCTAGATAGAATTATGAATGGTGCCTTGGATGAAATAATTGAAGCTCTAATAACAGAAGATCAAAAGCGTAAATTAGCAGGCGATGCTAATGAATAAAGTGAGTTTAATTTGTTTAAGATGTGGAAATATCCAAATTAGTACTGATATTATGGAAACAATAGGTGATAAGTACATCACTTTAAATAAGCCAATGATGTGTCCAAAATGTAATAAAAATACATTTCAAATAGCTACAAATAATGTAAATGATTTAAGATTAAAGTTAGAACAAAATCCAAGCAGTAATCTTGATAGTTATGTTATAAAGTTAATAAAAAGGTGATATTTATGACAGTTGAAGAATTAATAATCTATGGCAAAAAATATCTTCATTCAACACATGTAAAAATGTTACTAGCTGATTTATTAAATATTAACCCATTAGAACTACTAAATTATCTAGATAAAATAGTGTCAGAAGAAACAATTGCTGAATTTAAAAAAAGAATAGTCGCAGTGCAAAGTGCTAAGCCTATTCAATATGTTTTGGGCAATGTAAATTTCTATGGAAATAAATTTGAAGTAAATGAAAATGTACTAATTCCCCGTTTTGAAACAGAAGAACTAGTAGAAACTACTATAAATTATATTAATCAAATATTTCCTAATAAACACTTAAAAATAATTGACTTAGGAACTGGTTCAGGTTGCATTGGTATTACGCTTAAAAAGAAAATACCTGAATTAGATGTAACTTTATTAGATATTAGTCCAAAAGCTTTAGAAGTAGCATCTATGAACGCAAAGAATCTAGAAGCAGATGTGACTTTACTTGAAAATGACATGTTAAATAATCTTGATGGTATTTATGATGTAATTATATCTAATCCACCATATATTAAAACTAATGAAGAAATAGAAGAAATAGTTAAAAATAATGAACCACACTTAGCTTTATATGCAGGTGAAGATGGTTTAGATTGTTATCGTAAAATACTAAAAGAAGCTAAGAATCATCTTAACTATCCATATTTAATAGCATTTGAAATAGGAGAAAGTCAAAAGGAAGATATAACTAACCTAGTAAAAATGAATTTTCCACAGGCAACAATTATTTCTAAGAAAGATATGCAAGGTAGAGATAGAATGATTTTTACATATGAAAAATAAAGGTAATTATGAAGTAAACCTATTATAATATAGGAATTACTTCAATAACCTTTATTTTTTTATACCATAATTAGCTCCATTTAATAAGTATAAAAAGTAATTAGCTTCTGTTAATAAATTATCAAAAAATAATGGTTGAACTATAAAATAAAGCTCGCTATTTAAGATTCTTTCTATTAGCTTAGAAAGAAATGAAATAAAGCTTTTCATATGTTCTATTGTCTCATCATTTAATACCTTTTCTTTTTCTGGAGAAGAAACATCTTTATAAGCGTCCATTTGCTTAGAAAATATTTTTCTATAATTATCAGCATTTAATATAAGTGTTTCTTGTGCTGGATCTGATA
The DNA here is from genome assembly GCA_934148875.1 of uncultured Bacilli bacterium. Lineage (GTDB taxonomy): Bacteria > Bacillota_I > Bacilli_A > RF39 > UBA660 > Alloscybalousia. The sequence goes on along the minus strand of CAKPDJ010000023.1, from coordinate 16,839 downwards.
AACCTATAATAAATTTGCAAGCTTGCATCATCGAATTAGAATACCAATATTCATAACTAGTAACAAAAGTAGGATCTGCATTTGTTTTATTCTGAATTCTTTTCAAATCATTCATATACAAGGTTGCTTCTTCAATCATATAATTATAAAAAAGTGGATATGAATATGAGAATAAATTACTTTTTCTTAATTCTGTTAATATATCTCCACAAAAATCAATAAAATTTTGTGCTAAATTAATACTATTATTATTAAGTTCATCAATTTGCTTTAGTTCTTCATTAGTAAAACTACTTAATTTATCTGTAGTATTTAAATTCATTTCTTTAATAGTTAAATCAGTATTAAGATTAATATTAAATAATTTTTCAGTTAATAACTCTGTATCCAAAGTATAGTTACTAACAAAAGAACCACTTTCAAAAACTCTAGTCGGTATCTTATTATCAGCAAGTCCAATCGCTATAGTCCCAAGCTCTTCACATCTTGCCTTAAAACCATTAGCAACCTCAATATAGTCTTTATTATTAGAATAAAAAGAAAGTTCAATATTTACACAGAATTCTCTTATTGTTCTAAGATAAAATAAATGATTAATTAAAGATTGTTGTCCATATAAATCATCACTTAACATATATTTACACCTCATAAAATTATATGTTTAAAATATTAATTTATTTGTATAATATATTAAAGTTATTATCACTATGAAAATAGAAAAGGTGATAATATGAAAAAGATTTTAGTAATAGTAGCATTGTTTTTAGGTATTATGTACATAAGCAATAAAGAAGCAGAAGTTATTATTCCAAAAGAAGCTATTCGTTTTCGTGTAATAGCCAATAGTAATTCTACTAAAGACCAACAAAGTAAATTAATAATAAGAAATAATATTCAAGCACAAATGACTGAAGATTTAAATAGTAGCAAAACTATAGCAGAAGCTAGAAGTTCAATATCTAATAATTTAAATAAATATAATAATTTAGTAGAAAAAACATTATTAGAAAATAATATTAATAGTAGTTTCAATATAAATTATGGATTAAATTATTTTCCTAAAAAAGTTTATAAAGGAGTAACATACGAAGAAGGCAATTATGAATCATTAGTAGTTACACTAGGTGATGGATTAGGTAAAAATTGGTGGTGTGTGTTATTTCCTCCACTATGCCTATTAGAAGCAGAAGAAACAGAAGAAACTACCGAAGTAGAATATAAATTTTTTATAAAGGAACTAATAGACAAATATTTTTGAGTTATATATAATAATTATTGGTGATAATTATGTCAAAAGAAAACATGCATATACATTCTAAATATTCATGGGATTGTATGCGATTTGGAAAAATGGAAATTTCCGAAATAGCTAAATTACTATATGATAATGGTATTAGATATGGTGCTATTACCGATCATATAGAGTTTAACTGTGAATCACTACAAGATGTTATAGATAAACTAAAAATTAGAAATATAGAAATTGATAGAATTAATGAAATTTATAATGGAAAAGTAACATTATTAAAATCTGCTGAAATATCTTCTCCCCATTTATATAAAGATAAGGTGGAAGCATTAGAAGAACTTGATTTAGACTTTCTTATGGGTAGTATCCACAAAATAATAAGAAATGGTAAAACTACTGCTGATAAAGTTCATGCGAGTTATTTATACTATCGTGAAATATTAAAAATGGTAGAGTCAAGAACTGTAGATATAATAGGTCACTTAGATTATATAAATAGATATTATGATAAAGATTATAGTTCTGTATACCAAGTATCAGAAGTAACAAGGGCAATTACTGAAAATAAACAAATAATGGAAATTAATACTTCTGCAGCTAGAAGAACAAATAAAAATACTTTTCCAAGTATAGAAAAAATATGTGCTTATCAATTAACTGGTAATAACGAAGTAACAGTTGGAACAGATGCACATCAATATAGTGAATTATTAGATAACTTAGATAGTGCTGATAAAATAGTAAGTGAACTTAGTCTAAAGCCAGTAATATATCAAAAAAGAAAAAGAATAATTCTTTAAGCTTCTTACATATTCTTATGTAGGAGGCCTTTTTTATGTCAATACCAGTAATTTTTATGTTAGCAGTAGGATTAAGTATGGATGCTTTTTCACTAGCCCTAATTTATGGAACTTTAAATTTAAGATCTAAAATGCACAAATTAATGAGTATAACTGTTGGCGTATTTCACTTTTTCATGCCAATATTAGGATATCAAATAGGTGAACTAATTCTAAAACTAATCAAAATCAATCCTGAAATATTAGTAGGAGTAATTTTTATTATCCTTTCAATAGAAATGATTCTGTCACTAAAAGAAGAAGAAAATATAAAAACATTAACCAATATGTTATCAGTTATATTTTTTGCATTCACAGTAAGTATAGATAGTTTTTCTATTGGTATAGGATTTGGTGCCATCAAAAGTAAAATAGTATTACCATCAATAATTTTTATGCTTACCAGTGCTATCTTTACTTATGCAGGTGTAAAACTAGGTAATAAATTAAAAAAACGCTTTGGTAATATCACTACAATAATAGGTGCTATTATATTAATGATACTAGGAATTAGTTATCTTATATAAAATAGTATTTTTTAATGCTTATTTTCCAGTTTTGTGTTATATTAATTATAAGAAATAAAGAACGAAAGTTTAAAACAAAAATACAATATAGTAGAAGTTACTGGAGGTAAGTATGAAAGTATTAAAAATAAATGGTGGGAAAGAATTAACTGGAACCATCCGTATTAGTGGTGCCAAAAATGCATCAGTAGCACTTATACCCGCAGCTATTTTATCAGATAGTGATGTAACAATCTGTAATGTTCCAGAAATTACTGATACAGATGCCTTAACTGAAATATTAGAATACTTAGGAGCTGATGTTAAAAGAGCTAGTGAAAGTATTTTAATTAATCCAACCACTATTGAAAACAAAGAGATACCTAAAGAATTATCAACAAAATTAAGAGCATCATATTATTTTATGTCAGCATTGCTTGGCAAATATAAATATGTAGAAATGTATTTTCCTGGTGGATGTTCTATAGGAGCTCGTCCAATAGACCAAACTCTAAAAAGCTTTAAAGCTCTAGGAGCTACCATTGAAGAAGAAGATAACCACTATAAAATATATGCTGAGGAATTAAAAGGTGCACATATCTATTTAGATATGCCTAGTGTAGGTGCAACTATTAATGCTATTCTAGCATCAGTAAAAGCAACTGGTGAGACTATAATAGAAAATGCTGCTAAAGAACCAGAAGTAGTAAACGTAGCTGTTTTTCTAAATAGTATGGGAGCTAAAATAACTGGTGCTGGTACTAGTGAAATTAGAATTACTGGTGTTGATAGTTTAAAAGGATGCTACACCGAAGTTATTCCTGATAGAATAGAAGCTGGAACTTATATAATAGCGGGGGCTTTAATAGGCAATAAGTTAAAAATTGATAATATTATACCTGAGCACGTTGAAATGTTAATCTTAAAACTAAAAGAGATGGGTATTCCAATAGAAGTAGGACCTGATTCAGTAGTTGTCTCAAAAGGAAATAATTTAAAACCAGTTAATATTAAAACACAAGGTTATCCAGGGTTCGCAACAGATTTACAACAACCAGTTACTACCTTATTAACACAATGTAATGGTGTATCTACCCTAGAAGAAACAATATATGAAAATCGTTTTAAAAATGTTCCTTATCTAAATGATATGGGAGCAAATATTGAAATTAATGAAAGAACTATAAAAATAACTGGTGCTACTAAATTAACCGGAAAAAAAGTAGAAGCAACAGATTTAAGAGCAGGTGCTTGTTTAGTTTTAGCAGGTTTACTTGCATCAGGTACTACTACCGTTACTAATATTGAACATGTTTTAAGAGGTTATGAAAATATCGTTGAAAAATTAGATGAAGTAGGAGCAGATATTAAATTATTAGAAGAATAGGATTGATAAAAATGAATTGGTTAGAAATAAATGATAAAATTGCAGAAATAAATGAATTACAGCAAGAGCTATTATCAAAACTAAATGGTAATAGTATTAAGGAAATATTCGCTAGAAAAGAAAAATATCTAACGGACATATTACCTGAACTAAGTAAATTAAATAATGCAGCCCTAGAAAATAAAATCAAAGTAACACCATTTGAACTAGAGATTATTGGAAAAATAAATGAACTAGAATTACCACTAACTATGGATCAAATATATAAAAAATTATCAGAAAATGAAAATAATAGTGCTAGTTACATAGAAATGTTACTAAGAAATTATAATGCTGTTTTATCAGCTGTTAATACACTAGATTTTATTGAAGAAATTGCTGGAACTGAACAACATGAAGAAATAGATTATGAAGAAACTGAATATGCTAAGTTATTAGAGTTTATAAATTCGTTTTTAATTGATTATGTTAAAAATGCTAATGTAAATAATGTTGAAGACTTTGAAGATATACTTTCATCAAGAATGCATGATTATTTTGAAAAATTAACAGACAGTCAAATAACTACTATATTATCTGAATATATTTCATTATCATATAATCGTAATCGCTACAATTATTTTGAAGAAATAAAAGTGATTTCTAAAATTAAATTATCAAATAATTTATCAACTGCTGATGTTATGTTATTTGAAGGAACTTATCCAATGTATATTGAAATAGTTAAAAGAAAATTATATGGTTTTTACTTCAATCGCTCTTTAGAAGATATAAATAGAGATTTTAAAGAAATTAAAAATAATTATAAAAATAAAAATAAATAATTCTAAAAAGGTAAATAATTAATAAAATAAGAGTAGAGGTATCTACTCTTTTTTAGGAGGAAAAAATGAAAAAAATGTTGAAAATATTAATATTAATTTTGCTATTATTAATTGTTTATCTAATATATATATTTTTCAAAAATGATAAACTTAACTATATTGCGTTAGGTGATTCTGTAGCAGAAGGAATGAACCCGTATGGAGAAATAGGATATAGTTACACTGACTACATAGCTAATTATTTAAAGAAAGAAAAAAAATTATCATATTATACCAAAAAATATACAAAAAGTGGTTACATAACTGAAAATGTTATTAATGATATAGAAAACAATAATGAGTTAAAAAAAGATTTACGTGAATCCGACTTAGTAACTATTTCTATTGGAGCTAATGATTTTTTAAAACATATAAAAATAGGTGAAATGAGTGTAGATAACATAAGAGAAATTAAGACAAAAATCGCAACCGTTTTTCCAAATATAGAAGAAACAATAAAGGAAGTTAAAAAATATGCTAAAAATCAAGTAATAATAGTTGGCTATTATAATCCAATTCCCTTTTTATTTAATACTAACGGTAATGATTTAGATATTTTGTTTGCTTATATGGATGATGAATATCAAAAAATAGCAGACAAATATGATTGTGATTATGTATCATTATATCTTTTATTCAAAAATAACTCATCATATTTACCAAACCCAGCTGATATCCATCCAAACTTAGATGGATATAAAGCTATTTCCAAAGAAGTTATTAAGGTTTTAAACAAAAACTAAAAAAAGGCTTGAACAAACTTAAAATAGTTGCTATAATAAACTCGCATTTAATTACTATGGCTTTAAATGTAGTCATGGCGAAGAGAAGGCTCTAAAATATTCTAGATAAGATCTAGATACGAAAGGAGATTATCATGAAAAAAGGAATCCATCCAGAAATGAAAGAAGCAACTGTAAAATGTGCTTGTGGAGAAACATTTACTGTTATGTCTACAAAAGATGAAATTCATGTAGAAGTTTGTTCAAAATGTCATCCATTCTATACTGGAAAACAATCAAGAACATCTAAGACAGGACGTGTTGAAAAATTCAATCAAAAATATGGTCTTGGAACTGAAGATAAAGCTAACTAGTTTTATCTTTTTTTTCACAAAAATGGTTATAATAGAAATGGAGGATAAAATATGAAAGAAATATCATTAGAAAAAATAAAGAAATATAATAAAGAATTTAGCAGTAACAAATGGAATAAAATAATATCTGATTCTATTATAATTAACGGTATTGATAATACTTGTTTTAATAGTAAAGTATTAGTTGAAAACCAGAATGTATTTAATATTGAATTACCTGATAGTAAAAGAGCTAATCAAAAGAAAAGTGGTCGCTGTTGGTGTTTTGCCGGTATAAACATGATTAAACATGATATGGCTAAAAGTTTAAATATAAAACCTGAAGACATTGATTTATCAGTAAATTATCTTACTTTTTACGATAAACTAGAAAAGTCAAATACTATATATGAAAACATAATATCTTTAGAAAAAGATGATTTTGATACTATTAATGATTTAAAAATAGCTAATATTGAAGAAGGAGGATACTTTGAATATTTTAGAGCCTTAATAAAAAAATATGGTATTGTTCCATCATCATACATGCCTGAAAATGCTACTAGTGAAAATAGTAGTGCATTAATGATAATATATGATGAGAAAGTAAAAAAAGATATATATGAAATATTAGCAGCTAAAAAAAGTGGTTCTACCAAAGAAAAGTTAGAAGAAATGACTGATAAAATGGTAGAAGAAAACTATATAATGTTATCTAAAATGTTAGGCGAACCACCATTAGAGATAAACTTTGAGTATCGTAATAAAGATAATAAAGTAATAAGTAAGACCTTAACTCCACAAGAATTTTATCATCATTACTCAAGTTTAAATCTAGATGATTTCATTCAAATAGGTAGTCTTAAAATGTATAATAAAGAATACTATAAAAAGTATCGTAAAAAATACGAACACAATATATATAATGAAGGAGTAACAGAATTTATAAATTTACCATTAACAGAATTTAAAGACTTAATTGTGTCACAGTTAAAAGATGATATGCCTGTATGGTTTGGTGCTGAAGTAAAGAAAATGCGTAATCAAGCCAAAGGCATATTAGATACTAACGCTTATAATTATGAAGAAGTATTTAATTTTAAAAGATTAACACAAGAAGAAAATCTTAATCTACACGCTATTACTTTAGCACATGCTATGAGTTTTGTAGGAGTTCATATAATTGATAATAAACCAATCCGTTGGAAAGTAGAAAATAGTTGGGGAGATCAAGATAATAAAGGTTATTTTATTATGAATGATAATTACTTCAATGAATTTGTGATGAGTGCTGTTGTTAAAAAAGAATATCTAACAGATAAACAATTAAAATTATTAGACCAAGAACCAATTACTCTAGATCCAGATGATCCTTTTTAAAAGATAAATTAGTTTATCTTTTTTTTACGTCTGAAATATGTTTTCCACATAAATTGTGGATTTTGTGTTATAATACCAAAATAATAGAGGTGAAATTATGAAAATAGGTATAGCCAATGACCATCGTGGTTATAAATTAAAGTTAAAACTTGTGGATTACTTAAAAAAGAAAGGATACGAAGTAACAGATTATGGTACAGATTCCACCGTTTCTGTGGATTATCCTGATTATGGTATCTTATTAGGAGAAAAAGTAAGAGATAAAGAAGTTGATTATGGAATAGCTATTTGCGGTAGTGGAATTGGTATTTCTATAGCTTGTAACAAAGTAAAAGGTGTAAGATGTGCTAAAGTTAATAACACTAGAGAAGCCAAATTATGTAGGCAAGACAATAATGCTAATATAATTGCTTTAAATGAAAAAATGTACATTTTTGAAGCTAAGGATATTATAGATACTTTTTTAAAAACAGAATATAAAGAAGAAGAAAGATATCAAAGAAGAATCGATAAAATATCTAAATATGAGGGAAAATAATGAGTGTTAAGTTTTTTATATATATTTTTTCAACCATTGTTGTAATATACTCACTAGACTCAATAAATATTAATCAAATTTTTAAAAAAAATAAAGAAACTCAAGCTAAAATCTTTTATTTCATTTTAGCACTATGTATGATAGAATTATTAACTTCTTTTCTATATAATGTTTTTGAAGCTACAAAATTTATGTAAAAAGGTATAAAACTTTTCATTTTGGTAAAACTCTTAATGAGGTGAAAGAAATGAAAAAGAAATTAGTTTTAAAACCATTTGTGATTCCAACTTTGTACACCATATTTGCATTAGTAGTAATAGTAAGTTTATTTTTATCAATAGAGGTAATTGATGAAGAGGAACAATTGACTTATGTAAATGATACTATTCTTGATGAATATGTGCCAGTTGTCAATGTAGAAGAAACAATCAAAAAACCTTTTACAGACAACAATGTAACTGTTTCTAAAAACTATTACGATTATCAAGCTTCTGAAGAAGAACAAACTAATTCTATTCTATACCACGAGAATACATATATTCAAAATACAGGTATAAATTATAAATCTGATAACAGTTTCGATGTTGTTAGTATTCTTAGTGGAGAAGTAATTGAAGTAGAAGAAAAAGAATTGCTTGGTAAAAGTGTAACTATTAGACATGATAATGAACTAATAAGTGTATATCAAAGTCTAGGAGAAGTTACAGTAAAAAAGGGCGATAAAGTTTTAACTGGACAAGTTATAGGAAAAAGTGGTAGTTGCGATTTAATTACAGACTCAAAAAACAATTTACATTTTGAATTGTATGCAAGTGGTACTATTACTGATCCTGAAATATATTATAATAAAAAATTAAGCGATTTCTAAAACTAATCATAAAGAATAAAATCACCAATATAATTTATTAGGTGATTATTCTATGAATAAAGAAATAGCAGAAAGAGTAAAAGAATTAGCAGATTATATTGTAAGTACTAAAAAAACTATAAGAGAAACTGCTAAAATATTTAAAATAAGTAAAAGTACTGTTCATAAAGATATAAGTGAAAGACTAAAAGAATTAGATTTTAATAAGTATATTGAAGTTGAAGATATATTTAAAGAACATATAGAAATTAGACATATATTAGGTGGACAATCTACCAAAATAAAGTATCAACAAATTAAAAATAATAGTGGAGGGTGATTACATGCGTGATATTGGAATAGATTTAGGGACAACCAACATATTGATTTATGTTAAAGGAAAAGGAATAGTTTTAAATGAACCAAGTGTTGTAAGTATCGATACTAATACCAAAAAAGTATTAGCAGTAGGAACAGAAGCCAAAGAAATGTTGGGTAGAACTCCTGGAAAAGTTAAAGCTATAAGACCAATGAAAGATGGAGTAATTGCAGATTTTGAAACAACTGAGGAAATGCTAAATAGTTTTATGAAAAAAGCACTAGGAAAATGTTTATTTTCAAAACCAAGAATTTTAATTTGTTGTCCATCCAATATCACTGGAGTAGAAAAAAATGCCATCAAAGAGATTGCTGAGAGAATGGGAGCAAGAAAAGTTTTTTTAGAGGAAGAACCAAAAGTAGCAGCTGTTGGAGCAGGTATAGATATATCAAAACCATCAGGTAGTATGGTAATAGATATTGGTGGAGGAACTACTGATATAGCTGTTTTATCACTAGGAGGAATAGTAACTAGTGATTCCATTCGTATAGCTGGTAACACTTTTGATGATGATATAAGTAAATATATAAAAGATAAATATAAAGTAATTATTGGTGAAAAAACTTCAGAGGAAGTAAAAACTAGTATTGGTACAGTTCTAAAATCAAATAAAAAAGAGACACTAGAAATAACTGGTAGAAGTGCAACTACAGGTCTTCCTGAAACCATAACAGTTACTAGTGAAGATGTAATGGAAGCTCTAAAAGATGATATTAAAAAAATAGTTTCAGCAGTTAAAACAGTCCTAGAAAAAACTCCGCCAGAATTAGCAGCAGACGTATCTAATAAGGGTATAATATTAACCGGTGGTGGTTCATTAATAAATGGTTTATCGGAATTATTAAGAAAAGAATTAAAAGTTCCAGTATTTATTTCAGATAATCCCTTAACAAATGTTGCTGAAGGAACGGGAATACTTTTAGATAATCTATATTTAATTGATAACTAGACTTATTTTATAAGTCTTTTTTCTTTGTAACAAATAAAAAGTATGTTATAATTAAGGGGATGAGGTGGTAGTATGTTTAATAGCGACATTGGACTATCATTAAAAATGATTTTAATAACATTTATAGTTAGTGTTTGCATAATGCCGATTATGAAAAAAATAGCACATCATATTGGAGCTATTGATATTCCTAGAAAAGATGAAGGAAATAGGCATATCCATAAAAAACCAATTCCTAAATTAGGAGGCGTAGGTATATTCTTAGCCTTTTTAGTTGGATATATGTTATTTGGACAACACAGTATTAAAATGAATGCAATATTAATAGGAAGTTTTATTATTATATTAACTGGTATCGTTGATGATATAAATGATTTAAGAGCCTCCCGCCAACTAATAGCTCAGATAATAGCAGCCTGCATAATTGTTTTCTACGGAGGAATAAGTTTAACTGATATAACGGCTTTTAGTTTGCATATTAATTTCGGAATATTTTCAAATATAATAACTGTCTTTTTTATAGTAGCTTGTATCAATATAATAAACTTCACAGATGGTTTGGATGGTTTAAGTGGCGGTGTTACTTCAATATTTTACATAACTACGGCTATAATCTGTTTCTATCAAGGAAGATTGGGAAGCCTAGAAATGACCTTGACATTATTAATGCTTGGTTCAACACTAGGATTTCTAGTACACAACTTTTATCCGGCTAAGATATTTGCTGGTCAATGCAGTATGTTTATGGGCTTTATGATATCGATAATTTGTTTATTAGGATTTAAGGGAACAGCATTAACATCATTATTCGTTCCAATAGCCATATTGGGATTACCAATACTAGATACACTGTTTGCCATCATTAGAAGAATGTTAAAAAGGCAACCAATATTTAGTGCTGATAGATGTCACTTTCATCATCAACTATTAGGTATGAACTTTTCTCAAAGGACAACAGTTATCATTATCTATTTTATTAATATATTGTTTGCCTTAACTTCTATTTTTTATGTTCTGAAGGATCCAACTGCTGCAACAATAATATATGTAATCTTAACAGTCATTGTAGTATGGTTTGTCTGTTATACAAATATTATTACAGATAAAACACCACCAAAGTTAAAAGATATTAAAAAGAAAATTCATAACAAAAAAAAGAAGTAGTAATTTGCTTCTTTTTTATTAGGAGGTAACATGATTAACTTTATTATTTACGAAGATGAGAAAAAATTTAGGGAAAAGTATATTTCGATTATTTTGAAACTAATTGGTGGTATGAAAATAGCATATAGAATTGTTGAAATAGATCATTATGATAAAAAAACGATGCCATTGCTTAAAGATTTAGTTGGTAAAAAAATATATATATTAGATATAGAAGTACCTGGAAAGTCAGGACTAGATTTAGCTCGAGAAGTAAGAAATGGTGGCGATTGGGAAAGTCCTATGATGATTATAACTACTCATGAGCAAATGAAAACAGCAGCATTTACAAGTCGTATGCTAATGTTAGATTTTATATCAAAATTTTATAACTGTGAAGATAATTTAAAAGATACTTTGAAGGTATCTTTAGAAATTATAAAATCAACACCATCTCTAAATTTTCAATATAACGGCGAATTAGTACAAATTCCATATAGAGATATTTTATTTATTGAAAAGAATGTGGATGATTTATACTCAACAGTAGTAACAAAAAGTGAGAATTTAAAAATAAAGTTACCAATTAGTACAATTGAGGATGAATTAAAAAAAGACCCTAGATTTTTTAGAACACATCGTAGTTGCATAGTAAATCTTGATAAAGTAACTAGAGTAGAACTTAGAAATTGCATTATCCACTTTGGAGATATAGAAACGCCTCTACTTTCACGAGATAAAAAAACAGAACTAAAAATACGATTAGGTAAAGAGCCAACTAAAAGGCAGAAAGAAAGAGGTATAGGACAATGCAATTTATAGAATCATACATAAATTCTTTAATGTTATGGACTGTAGCAATCATAGTAGGAAGAATGTTATTAGAAAGTAAAGAAAAGGTAAATACTATTAACAAAATATTTATAGTATTAGTTTTCACAACCATATTATCTATTTTAAACTTAGGAAAATTTAATATCATTAGTGGACCAATTAAAGTTATTTTCGTGTATTCTTTGCAGTGTGCATTTTATGAATTAATATTTAGACAGTCCTTATCAAAAAGCATAATGGTATCACTCATATGGTATCTCAGCTTAGTTGTTTCAGAGTTAATAATAGCTATTACAGCGAGTATTATTACTTATTTTACAAAATCATCAATGACATTTATTATAAATAATATACTACTAAATATATTGATAGTATGTAGCATAATTATCATGGTAAAATTATTTAAAAATAAGTTAATATCTTTGTTAAAAAATGATTCAAACATGAATATAAGTACATTTATAGTAATCTTTACCACATTGGTAACAGTGTCATTAATATCATTCAAAATACCATACAATGAATGGGAATTTAGTTTAGAATTTATTATTACTATGCTTATAGCTTTAGGATTCAGCATTGTATGTTTTGCATTACTAAAGCAAAGGGCACAAATTCAAGAAACAACATCAAAGTATCAACAATTAGCTAATTATTCCGATGTAACTAATGATTTGTTAGAAGAGTATCGAATCGTTGCACATGAACACAAAAATCAATTATCAGCTATAAAAAATATGTTAGAAGATAATGCACCAGATATTTCAGATTATATTGATACACTTCTAGAAAAGAGAGGAAAACTTAAATATTATTGGATAGGACAATTAAATCATCTTCCATTATCAGGACTAAAAGGTTTAATCAATTATAAATTGATGGAAATGGAAAGTAAAAAATTAGATGTCAATATTAATGTGAGTAAAGAAGTTACAAAGACAAATTTACCAAAGTTAACAATTAAACAAAAAGACTCATTATATAGTATTATGGGAGTTTATCTAGATAATGCAATCCAAGCTGCTGAAGTTAGTAAGAAAAAAGAAATTAGTTTAGAAATATTTAAAGAAAATAAGGATGTCGTAATAATTATAGCTAATACTTATAATGGTAAAATTGATTTAGAAAAAATAGATGAATATGGCTATTCAACTAAAGGTAAAAATCATGGTGTTGGCTTACATATAGTAAAAAAGATTTTAGAGGAAGAAAGTGTCTTTTCACAAAATAGAAATATATTAGAAGACTATTATGTTCAAGAATTAAGAATACACTTAGAAGAAATAAAAAAAATAGAAGCTACTAAATAGTAGCCTCTATTTTTATCTTTCAATCATTTCTTTTGACATTTCAGGTTCATCAATAATAAACATTGGACAAGCAACTGAAGCAGCTCCAGCAGCAAGAATACCTACTCCTGAAAGAACCATAGCTAATAATCTTTTCATTTTTATTCCCCTCTCTATTCTATTTACTAAATACATACCTTTCATAATTCTTATATGGTAATTTAAACACCCTATAAGTTAAGGGATGTATTAGTACCGATTCAATTAACATTGCACAAGTTATAGTATTTTTAATAAACATACTATCAGTAAAGATAAAAAGTGCAATATATATACTAGAAACTATAATAGTTAATATTTTAAATTTTAAACGTCTGTTTTTTCTCACTAATGGTCTCTTTTTAGTATCTGCTGGTGCATATAATATAAAGCACATCATAGATAATCCCATAATAATGTAATAAACAAAATCTGGCATATACAAATTAATACATAAATAAGGAAAACCTATAAATAAGATACTTGAAGCTATCCAACACATCCAACTTTTACTCGCATGGATTCCAAATGCAAAAGCACGCAATCCATTAAAGAATAATAATAGGATAATTGCTTCCTTAAGAAAACCTAATAAAAATGTAACAAACAAAATTACGAAGACCTTAGTTAAACATAAATATACAGCTTCCAATCCATATCGTATTTCATCCATTTTAATTGGATCATATTCCTGATACATAGTAGATACAGTTTTCAAAGATCTGTTAATAATAAAACTTTTAATCATAATTACCTCTATTTTTCGGCTTAAATATAACATAGAAAATAAGTGATATTTTGTAGTTAATTACTTAATGTATAAAAGTAGTATTATTTTAATGATTAGTTAACTAAATATTAATTTTGATGTTGAAAAACACTAAAAATAAACAACTGAGAATAAAATGCCAAAAAAGATTATCCAAAATGATATTATAGGTATGCGCGGAAAAAATTAGTGATATCACACTAGCAGTATCAGTAAAAATAGTTTTACAGAAGGTGAGGTGGCAGTGTGAAGGGAAAAGTAAAATGGTTCAACAATGAAAAAGGATATGGCTTTATTGAGTATACAGATAAAGATGATATTTTTGTTCATTATTCAGCAATTAGACAAGATGGTTATAAGACTTTAGAAGAAGGACAAATCGTTGAATTCAAACTACTAGAGACTGGAAAAGGCTTTCAAGCTTTAGATGTCGTTGTTTCAAAAGAACTATCAGCTACCAAATAGGTAGCTTTTCTTTTAGTTTAAAAATAAACTAATTGTTAACATAAACTACAGAAAAACATCAAAAATTAACGATTGGGAAGAGTTTATAAGTTAAATTAAGTATTTATGTTATGATTACACCGTATAAATTTCAACAAGAAAAGAGATGTAAAAATGATATCAAGAGTTAAGTGGTTTAACAATGCTAAAGGTTATGGTTTTACTACAGATAAGGAATTAGGAGACATTTTAATACATTATTCTAATATTGAAAAAAATGGATATAAAACATTAAAAGAAAATCAACTAATTGACTTTGAAGTAATTAAAACTGAAAAAGGTTATCAAGCTATAAATGTAAAACCGGTTGATGAAATGCAAACTATCGAATAGATAGTTTTTATTTTGTCAAAAAATGGGAAAATGTGTAAAAAAAGTTAGAGAGCTTTATTTAAAATTAAAATTATGTTATTATATAGTTGGGAGGGATGATATATGAATATCATTATCAGAGGTAGCAAGTTAGAAGTAACTAATGCCATGGAATCTTATGCAAAAGAAAAATTGGAAAGGCTAAATAAATATTTAGAAGACATTGATAATATTAAAGCCACTGTTGTTGCTAAAGTACATGGTCATTTGAACACCGTAGAAGTAACAATACCTTTAAAAAACTTTATATTAAGAGCTGAAGAAGTGCAGGATGATTATTATGCAGCTATTGATACAGTAATTGATAAACTAGAAAGACAAATCAGAAAAAACAAAACTAGAATAGCTTCAAGCAAGAGAAAAGAAACAAAAGATTTTGCTTTTGATTATATAGAAGAGATAGAAGATACACCTGTAGAAAAGATTGTAAAAAGAAAGAAAATAGAAGTAAAACCAATGGACGAAGAAGAAGCTATACTTCAAATGGAGTTATTAGGACACGAGTTTTACTTATTTAAAGATGCTGAGACTAATAAACCAATGTTAGTATACAAGAGAAAAGATGGAAACTATGGAATTATAGAAGCTGAATAAGCTTCTTTTTTCTTAATAACCAAAATATTAAAAAAATATATTAAAAACCATCATAAAAAAATAGGAAAGCCTAGCAATTAAAAGAAAATATTGGTATAATACTAGTTACAGGAGAGTGAAACAATGGAATTTTTAAAAAGATTATTTGATCATGAATATAAAGAATTAAAAAGGTTTCAGAATTTAGCTGATAAAATTGAAGATTTAGATGAAAGTATGCAAAAACTTTCTGATAAAGAATTAAAAAATAAAACAGAAGAATTCAAAGATAGAATAAAAAATGGTGAAACAGTGGATGATTTAGTAGTAGAAGCATTTGCTGTAGCACGTGAAGCATGTTCTCGTGTTATTGGAGAAAAACCATATTATGTACAGTTATTAGGTGCACTAGCTATTCATTTCGGTAATATAGCAGAAATGAAAACAGGTGAAGGAAAAACTTTAACATCAGTTTTACCTGCTTATTTGAATGCCCTAACAGGTGAAGGTGTTCATATTATAACAGTAAATGAATATCTAGCTGACCGTGATAGTCATTGGATGGGTAAAATTCATGAATTTTTAGGATTAACTGTTGGACTTAATTTAAGAGAATTATCTCCAAAAGAAAAACAAGAACAGTATGCATGTGACATACTATACTCAACTAATAACGAAATAGGATTTGATTACTTACGTGATAACATGGTAATTCGTAAAGAGGATCGTGTTCAAAGACCATTTAATTTTGCTATTATCGATGAAGTTGACTCAGTATTAATTGATGAAGCACGTACACCATTAATTATTTCTGGTGGTGAAATGAAAAGTGCTAACCTTTATGTAGATGCTGATAGATTTGCTAAATCTCTAAAAGAAGAAGATTATATATATGATGAAAAGACTAAAAATGTTTCTTTATCAGAAGAAGGCGTAAAAAAAGCAGAAAAAAAATTTGGCTTTAAAAACTTATTTGATGTAGAAAACACAGAGTTAGTTCATTATATTAATCAAGCATTACGTGCTAATTATTCAATGAAAAATGATATTGATTACGTTGTTCAAGATGGAAAAGTAGTAATTGTTGACCAATTCACTGGACGTCTAATGCCAGGCCGTGCTTATAGTGATGGTCTTCATCAAGCAATTGAAGCTAAAGAAGGTGTACAAATTCAACAAGAAACAAAAACTTTAGCTACAATTACCTTCCAAAATTTATTTAGAATGTATAAAAAACTATCTGGTATGACAGGTACTGCTAAAACAGAAGAAGAAGAATTTAGAAATATTTATAACATGTATGT
>CAKPDJ010000022.1 GCA_934148875.1 uncultured Bacilli bacterium | reverse complement strand
AATACAAAGAAGAATGAAAAAAGAATTTCGAGAGAGTATTGAAAAAGGTAAAAAAGAAGAAAAAATAGAAATAGCTAGAAATCTTATAAAACTAAATACAATTTCTGTAGAAGATATTTCAAAAACTACTGGTTTATCTATAGAGGAGATAGAAAAACTCAAAAATATTGATAGTAATATATAAAAACTAAATATAAAGTAAAAATAGCTTGTGATAAATTATAAGCTATATTTTTAAATTTGGTTCAAACTATTAAATTTATAGTATAATAGTATTGGATTGGAGAAAAATATGATAACAATTAAAAGTGAAAGAGAAATAGAATTAATGCGTGAAGCTGGTAAAATGGTTTCTATGACGCATCAATATTTAAAAAATTTTATTAAGGCTGGTATTACTACCAAAGAACTTGATAGGTTAGCAGAAGAATATATTCGTAAGATGGGTGGTGTTCCTACCTGTAAAGGATATGAAGGATTTCCAGCTACATTATGTACTAGTGTTAATGATACTGTAGTTCATGGTATCCCAGATAACTATAAATTGAAAGATGGCGATATTATTACGATTGATATGGTTATTGGTTATAAAGGTTATCAAGGAGATGCTGCTTGGACTTACGCCGTAGGTAATATTAGTGATGATAAAAAATATTTAATGGAACATACCGAAAAAGCATTGTATGAAGGAGTAAAACAAGTTAAACCTGGTAATCATATTGGAGATATTTCAGCTGCTGTTGAACAGTATGCCAATAAGCATAATTTAGGTGTAGTAAAAGAATTATGTGGTCATGGTATAGGTAGAGAAATGCATGAAGATCCAGAAGTACCTAATTATGGTACAGCTGGTACTGGTCCAAAACTTAGAGAAGGCATGGTTATTTGCATTGAACCAATGCTTAATTTAGGTACAGCTGACATTTATATTCTTGATGATGATTGGACTATAAAAACAGATGATGGAATGCCAGCAGCACATTATGAACATACAATCTTAGTAACCAAAGATGGATATGAAATATTAACGCCACGTTTAGATTAATAGAAATAGCATTAGCTATTTTTATTTTTGGTGTTATATTTTTAATAAATGGCTATACTATAATTAGCGGAGGCATTATGAAAAAATACATATATTTAGCCATTTTATTATTAATTGCAGCACTTAATTTTAATTTAATTTTAAAACCGCTAGAGTTAGTAACTGGCGGAACACAGGGTCTAGCATTATTAATATATTCATTATCTAAACTAAAACCATCAATATCCATTCTAATTATTAACATTATAACTTTAATTCTTAGCTATTTTTTTCTCTCTAAAACAACTACCTACGG
This sequence comes from uncultured Bacilli bacterium, assembly GCA_934148875.1. Classification (GTDB taxonomy): domain Bacteria; phylum Bacillota_I; class Bacilli_A; order RF39; family UBA660; genus Alloscybalousia. The sequence continues at coordinate 19,446 of CAKPDJ010000022.1, read as the reverse complement.
AACAATGGCTTCATCAATAATTTATCCGTTATGCGTCAAACTAACTAGTTTTATACCAAACTACTCATTTATTCAAAATAATCAAATATTATTTACCATAATAGCAGGTATAGTTTGTGGAATAACTGGTGGTTATATTTATAAAATAGGCTTCTCATCAGGTGGTGTTAGCACAGTTAATCTTCTACTAAATAAGTATCTAAAAATAAGAGTTGCAACAGCTAACTTTTTGGTTAATACCTGTATTATCATTGCTGGATGTTTCATATTTGGAATAGTAAAAGGAATTTATTCTATTAGTGTAATTGTGATTAGCAGTATTCTAATAGATTGTATATTTAAAAAAAAGAAAATATAAATTTTTAAAATTTCACATAAATAACATATTTATAATTTATAACTATAATGAGAGGTGAAAAAATGAAAAGAAGTTTTAAAAATATTTTAATGATTTTAGCTATTATTATTTTAGTGATATTTACTTATTTAACAATGAATTATGCCAAGAATAATATTAAAAGTAATAACATAAACAATAATCAACAAACTAATAATATGCAAACGCCACCAGCTAAGCCAGGTGAAAATAATACTTCTAATGATAAAGAGAATAATGGTGAAAGTGAAATGACAGAACCACCAGCTAAACCTGATGATGATAGCAGTAATAATGACTTATCTAAACCAACAATGCCAAATGATTTTAAACCAACTGACATGAATAATTCTAAAGAAGGAATTAAATTAACCACAATATATTATGTTGTTTTTGGAATTGAAGCATTATTAATAACCACTATTTTGATGTATTTATTTATGTCCAAATTTAATAAACTATCATTAAAGGAAACCTTTAAATCAAGTGATAAAATGTTAATATATGTATTATCAACAGTATTAGTAACAGCTGTTATTAGCATTATATCTATCTATATTACTAACCACTATTTTTTATCAGATACTACTAGTGATAGCAATAACAACCAACAATTTAATAATAATCAAAATTCGCAAGTAGAAGCTACTGCAAGTATAGTTGTTAGTGATGAAAAGACACTAACTGATAGTTATGAAGCTAATAATACCGATGAAAGTGTTATATTAGTAGAAAACGGTGGTAATTTAACTTTAAGTGATGCAACTGTTAACAAAGCTAGTGGTGATAGTTCTAATACAGAAAATTCAGAGTTTTATGGAATAAATGCCGGAATACTTGTTACTAAAGAATCAACAGCTACTATTAAAAATGCTACTATAACGACAAGTGCTAAAGGTAGTAATGCTGTTTTCGCAACAGGAGAAAATTCTAAAATTTATATTAGTAATTCAACTATTAAAACAACAGCAGAATCATCATCCCGTGGATTAGATGCTACTTATGGTGGTTATATCGAGGCTGATAATGTGAATATAACTACCTCAGGTAATTCATGTGCTAGTTTAGCTACCGACCGTGGTGAAGGAACAGTAATAGCAAATAATTCTAAGTTAGAAACAAATGGTGTTGGGTCTCCAGTAATTTATTCAACAGGAGATATAGCTATTACTAATACTAATGGTGTAGCTAATTCCTCACAAATGGTCGTAATTGAAGGTAAAAATTCAGCTACTGTTACTAATTCAGTTTTAACGGCATCAGCTAAAGGAAACAGAAATGATGTTGACCAAGCTGGTATTATGATATATCAATCCATGTCAGGGGATGCTTCAGTAGGAACCGGTAACTTTACAGCTACTAATTCGAGCTTATCCATCTTATCTAATTCAAAATATTACCAAACAGCACCAATGTTTTTCATAACCAACACTAATGCTATCATCAATTTAGAAAACACCAAACTATCTTACGGCAGCAACTTACTTATTAGTATAAAAGCTACAGATGAATGGAGTAATAGTGGTTCTAATGGTGGTAATTTAACATTTAATGCTAATAAACAGGACTTAAATGGTAATATTGAAGTAGATAATATTTCAACCCTAGTATTGAATTTAGAAAATTCTAGTTATAGCGGTACTATAAATGGTGATAATAATGCTAAGAATATCGCAATTACTTTAGATAGTAATTCTACTATAACATTAACAGGAGATTCCTATGTTACATCTCTAAAGGATGATGATACCTCTTATAGTAATATCAATTTTAACGGATACAAGTTATATGTTAATGGTAAATCTATAAATTAAAACTACGTTAGTGTAGTTTTTTTCTTTATAATGCTGTATAATTAGAAAGGAAGGTGAGAAAATGAAAAAAGTTAGTAATGTACTATGGGGTTTTGCTTTTATCATTGTTGGTTTAATATTAGGGCTTAATGCTTTAGAACTTACAAATATAAATATATTTTTTGATGGATGGTGGACTTTATTTATTATTATTCCATGTTTTATTGGTTTATTTGATGATAAAGAAAAAACAGGTAATATTATTGGTTTAGTAATTGGAGTTTTATTACTATTATGTTGCCAAGATTTATTTGCTTTTGATTTAGTTTGGAAATTAATACTACCATTTATTTTTGTAATGATAGGTTTATCATTTATTTTTAAAGGTTCTTTATCTAAAGAAATAAAAAAGATAAAGAAAAACGATAGTAAAACATACTATGCTACTTTTAGTGGTCAAAGATTAGATTTTGCTAATGAAAAGTTTGAAGGTTGCGAACTTAATGCTGTATTTGGTGGAATTACATGTGATTTAAGAAACGCTAAATTAGATAGTGATGTTGTTATTACGGCAAGTTCTATCTTTGGTGGAATAGATATTTATGTTCCTAGTGATGTTCAAGTTAAAGTATCATCTACTTCTATTTTTGGTGGCGTAGATAATAAATATAAAAAAGATGATAGCGAAAAAAAGAAAACTGTTTATATAGAAGCTACTTGCATTTTTGGTGGAGTTGAAGTTAAATGATAAACTTTCAAAAGATAATCAAATATTTTGCTATAGCCTTTGCTATGTTTTTAATAGTTAGCATTATTTCAGGTATTATATACGGTTTATCAACCGTTGGTATTATTTTTACTAATAGTAATAATATAACAGCTGAAATGAAAACAACTAGTATTAACTCGGATATTAAATCCCTAGAAATCGATATTAATTCTTCCGATTTAACCATTAAAAGTGGTGATATGCTAACTATCGAAACTAATAACAGCGATATTAACATTATTGAAGAAGCTGAGTTATTATCAATTAAAGAAAAGAAAAACAATATTTTGAGTACAAAAAACTCAAAATTAATAATTACACTTCCAGACAAAATCTATAACACATTAGCAATAAATATTGGAGCAGGTAAAGTTAATATTGAGAAAATTAATGCCAATAGTGGAACTATTGAATTAGGAGCTGGAAACATAGTAATAGATGATATCATAATAGAAAAATCACTAAATCTGGAGAATGGTGCCGGAGATTTAAATATTAAAAATGGTATTATCAATAATCTAGATTTAAGTATTGGTGCCGGTTCAGTTACACTTAAAAGTAAAGTTTTAGGAAACAGTAAACTTGATTGTGGTGTTGGTAAGGTTAATTTAGATTTAATAGGAACAAAAGAAGATTATACATTAAAAATCAGTAAAGGTGTTGGCACAATTACTGTTGCTGATGAAAAAGTTAAAGAAGATTATAACTATGGTACAGGTATCAACAGTATCGTAATAGATGGTGGAGTAGGTAAAGTTAAAGTTAATTTTTCTGAGTAGGATGTGAAACAAATGAATCAAGAAAAGATAAGTCAACTTATAAAAAAAATAAGAACAGATAATAATCTGACTCAATCTCAGTTTGCCAACAAATATAATGTTACTTATCAAGCTGTATCAAAATGGGAGAATGGTAAAAACTTGCCTGATATTACTCTATTAACACAAATATGTAGAGATTTTGAAATAGATATTAATGATTTTTTAGAGGGAAATACAACTACTAAAAAGCACAATAAAAATTTAATATATGTTGTTTTATTAATTGTTTTCATTGCGATACTACTTATTGTTTTAGCAATTAGAAAAGATAATAATTTTGAATTTAAAACTATTTCTTCAAACTGTCCATCATTTACAATTTCTGGAAGTCTTGCTTATAATAAGAATAAAAGTTATTTATATATTTCTAACATTGAATATTGTGGTGGTGATGATAACAATTACTATAAGAATATAGAATGTACCTTATCAGAAAGAAAAAACAATATTGAAACCATTATTGGTAAAGATACATATGATAATGATAAACCAATTCAATTAGAAGAGTTTTTACATAATATTGAATTTCGTCTAGATGATTTTTCTAATCAATGCAAAAATTATTCTTCTAATAGTTTATTTCTAGAAATAAAGGCAACTAATGAAGATGGGGAAACTACTATTTACAAAGTACCACTTTCCCTTAGCAATCATTGTTTAAAATAAAAAGATTGTTTTTTTATTAATTCTGTAGTATAATAAGGCCTAATTTAGGGGGTTGTTATGAATTTATTACAAATTATTTTATATTTAGGATTTGCTATTATATTGTTTTATGTGTCAAACTACTTTCAAAAATTTCAAGAAAAAACACCAAGTATTATGATAATAATACCAGTTATTTATATCATTTTAATATCTGGTTTATCATTCGTAGATACTAGTTGTATTTATTTAGTAATACTAATGGAAATGTTTATTAGAATTTATTACACTAAAATAATCCTTAATCAAGAAGAGTTAATAAACACTAACTATTATATACAAAATTACGGTTTAGCCATAATAATTGCTTTTATAGTGACAAGGTGTTTTATAGTAAAAGTAGATAATATATTTCCAACTGCCAGTGAATGGCGAATGGGAATTTGGTTCTTAATAATCTTGTTTTTTTATAAAACATTGAATGGTGTAGTAACATTTAAATTAGAAAAGCAGGAACAAATTAATTTTAAAATGAAGGAAGAAATGATAATTGTTCGCTATGCAAAGCTAAAAAACAATTATTCACACTTAATTAAAAGTAAAAACAAAGATTTTAATAGTTTAATATATTCAATAATGATATTTAAAGATTATCACCGTTCTAGTTTTTTACGTAGTATTGATAAAATTAGATTTCGTTTCACTGGTAAAAATATGAAACTTGGCATTATGCAAGTAGAAACAAGTAGAGAAATAACTGATGAAGAAAGTATTAAACTATCAATAAAGGAACTAGCAAAAATAGAAAGGGATTTAAGTTCAAGTAAAAAGATAAAGAAGCAAGATTTATATCAAGAAATATTAAATCAATATGATCCAAATAATAGTTCAAATATAATGACTATATATAAAACCATTAAAGATTTTGATAATAAGTAAAGTAGTTAGAAATAACTACTTTTTATAGTATTGTAGGCGAGTAAAAATTTTGCTTTTTCTACTTTTGTTATTCTATTTTTCTGCTATAATATATTAGAATAGGTTGGTGTATTATGAAAAAAATAAGTTTTATATGTTTGTTGTTAATAACGATAATTTTTCCAATCAATGCTTTTGCTACCAATGAAGTAAATATTTATTTTTTTAATAGCGATTCATGTAGCATATGCAAGCAGGAAGAAATATATTTACAGGCATTGAAGGAAAGATATCCTAATATTAGAGTTTATTCCTATGAAATCAGTAATAGTGACAATAATGACTTAATGTTAGAAGCTAAAAAAATGTTTAACATTTCAAAGGCTGGTGTACCATTTACGGTAATAGGTGATACAGCATATTTAGGATTTTCACAAAATCAAAAGGCCGTATTTCAAAAAAAGGTTTACGAATATTCTATCAATAAATATAAGAATGAATTAGGAATAAAATTAGGAATTAGTTATCGTGATGATTTAACTATAAAAGTTAAAGAATATAAAGATAACGATAATTACATTATAGAAGAAACTTCTGGCAATAATTCTACAACATCTACATCAACTAGCTCAAAATATGATGAAGACAAAATATGTTTCTATTTAATACTAGCAGGTGTTATATTAGCATTTATTGCTTTCATTATTAGTCGTTTAGAAAAGAGAGGTAGAATATGAATATTTATATAATAGGAATAATTATTTTTACTTTAGTACTAATAGTTTCGATAATTTTATTAATTTATTTTATAAAGGACGAAAAAAAGTTAAAAGAAGTTACCAATGATGATTTAGTTAAAATGAACAAGGTATATACTAAGGATGAAATAGAAGAGAAAATGTTTGAACAATACAGTAATATTCTACTAAATATCCAATATGATAATTATACTTTCTTAAAGGATAGTGTATCTGATGACATTTATAATCAGATACTTCGTGAAATTAAAAATCATCAAGACAAACAAGAAAAGAAAATAGTAAAAGATATCAAAAAAGAGTTCTGCCGTCTCATTAGTTTAACTCAAGTAAATGATTTAGAGGTAGCCAAATACTGGGTACGTTATTCAAATATTGAGTATGTAGTATCTAATAGAAAACAAATGCTATCAAACGGGACAGAGGAGATAGTTGAAACAGTAGTAGAAGGAAATAAAGATATCCCTATTACATATGAGTACATTTTAACGTTTGTTAAAAATAAATCACAGAATGAAAATGTTGTATGTCCAAATTGTGGCTATCAAACTCACATGTTAACTTCATCACATTGTATTCGTTGTGATTTAGAAATTGTTCCTAAAAGAATGCATTGGGTATACACAGGTAAAGTTCTTACTAATATAAGTAAGCAAAAATAAAAGAGGCTTTTTATAAACCTCTTTTAATATAGTTCATCTCTTAACAATTCAATATTATTATTCATAATTGTAAAATAGTTTTCTTTTTCATTTCTTTCTTCATCAGTAATACTATCAAGCCTTCGATAAGTAAAAGTTTCAACACCTGTTTCGGCAACAACTTTTTGAAATACTTCAGATAAACTCGTATTTTCCAAAACAAATAGATGTTTGACTTCATTAGCTTTAATCTTTGCTACAACATCATCAATAACTTTTTCACTAATAGGATTAGTACTATCATCAAGTGAGATAATCTCAAACCCATACTTTTCTAAATATTTAAGAGAATTATTATTTACCACTAAAGTTTTTCTAGTAGCATTTTCAGCTGTAAGTTTAAATTCAGCATCTAATTCTGATAATGAAACTTTTATTTCCTCATATTTATTATCTATTTCTTTTTCCAAATAGCTATTAGTAATATATTCCTGTAAACCATTTTTAATATTTTGAGTCATCATTAGTAGATTTGATGGATTTAACCATAATTCTTCTTCTCCATAGGCAATTTCCATGCCGTATGTAGCATCAATTATTAAAATCTTTTCATTTTTCTGTAAGAAACTTAATGCAATATCTTTATCACCAGTTATTCGATTATAAATAAATAATTTTTTCTTACTATAATCATTAATTTCTTTACTACTTAATGTATAATTTTTAGTATCAATACCATCAGGATATACTGAATTAATTATAGAATGTTCACCATATAGATTATTTGTAACAAACTCTAGAGGATATACCGTAGTAATTATTTCAATACCCTCTAGATTATCTCTTTTAAAACAACCAGTTGATAATAAAGTGATAATCATCAAACCAAATAATAGTATTTTTGTTTTTTTCATTTTTTTCCTTCTTTCCTTTTTAATTCCGGTACTGGATCATAGCCACTAGTTCCAAAGGGATTACAACGAATAATACGTTTAATTCCTAAATATAGTCCTTTTATAGAACCATATTTAATAATAGCTTCCATAGTGTAATTAGAACAAGTGGGTTGATGACGACATAACGAATGCATTGGACCAGGTATCATTTGATAAATTTTTATTAGTCCAATCAGTAAATACTTCATATAATCACCATACACTAATTTTACTATTTATTTACTAATTTTACAATATATATAAATATAGAAAAAAATAAAGAAATAGATTTATATTAAATCAATTCCTTTATTTTCCTTTTACCACTCATTTTACACAATGATGCCAGATATTCGTCAAAATCTTGCACAGCTTTATTATAATTATCCTTAGATTTCGAAAAGACATTTTTTTCATCTTCTATAATGGGAATATTTTTTTTACTTCCGAAAAACATTTTATCAGGATTTCTCTTATAAATATCAGGATTTTTTTTATAAAGATAATGATAATAACTAAGTAATATATTTCTTAATAATGATTTTTTCATACTAATATATTCAGCAAAAAAATCATTATCAGAGCGAGTATACTTACAAGCATCATAATAACCAACTATAGTTAAATTTCTTCTATAAAAAATACCATAATTTTGATAGTCTTGAATATATGGATACTTATTTAAAAATGTTTTTATATCATTGATTCTATCTATATCTCTAGTAACATCGGTACCTTCGATCTTACTAATAGCATATAATAAATCCATTTCAAGAGGTGATAAAATATATGCAATATCACTATTCTTAATATTTTTAAACATCAAAACTTCTTTATCACAAGTAGCATAATTTTGGATAGTATGATTATAATTAGGATTTTTTAGTCTTTTACTTTTAATTAATTTAGCATCTGCTAATGCTTGAATACTCCCTTTAATACTTATATTAAAAACAACTTTATCTATTTTTGCTGGATCTAGATTATAAATAATATCTAAATATTTATGATATTCCTCATCAGTTTTACTTTTAGATAAACAATCAAACAAATCTTCTGAATATTCACTACTAACAATTGTATAATTTGCATCTTCTCTTACAGCAATAACATTATTTCTTACAGTATTATCATGATTACCGTTATTACTATACTTTTTATAACAGGTATTATAGTCCCTTGATAGTGATATCCACATAGTTTTAGTATTACCACTTAGTATATGAGTAGAAATCTCATATAAATAGTCTTCAAATTTATACGATAACCCATAACATAATCCAGGAGCTCCAATATCCATTCCATTACGCAGTCTATGTAAATCAGCTCTAGTAACAGCCCTATAAATATAGCTCATACAAACACCTCTTCAAAATTTAGTATATTATATCACTAATACTTATAAAAACACTATAAAATTATAAAAGAATATAAATATTAACATCACTTATTTATAAATATGTTCGCTAAAAATATAAATAATTAATATATTGGTAAATTTTAACATAAACTAAAACTTTTTATATCAAAGTAATATCAAAGTAATATTTTATTGATTTTTTTATCAATTTGTGTTATTATATGAAGCACTAAAAAGCTTTAGGGGGAAAGTTGTATGAATGGGGTTAGTGCAGAGCTTCAAGCTGAAAGCAAAGTGTTAGAAGCAAAAAGTGATATTTTTTATCGTATTATTAAGAGGGTATTTGATGTTTTAATATCAGGTATATCACTTGTTTTATTAAGTCCATTATTTTTGATAATAGCACTATCAATTAAGTTGAATTCTAAGGGTAAAGTATTTTATAAGCATAAAAGAATTGGTAAGAATGGAGAATATATATACTTATATAAATTTAGAAGCATGTATTCTGATTCAAAAGAACGATTAGAGGAAATGTTAAAAGATCCAAAAATTAAGAAGGAATGGGAAGAAAATTTTAAATTGAGTAATGATCCAAGAATTACTAAAATTGGTGCCCTTTTGAGAAAAGCCTCTTTAGATGAATTACCACAACTATTAAATATTTTAAGAGGTGATATGTCTATCGTAGGGCCAAGACCTATAATTGATGATGAAATTAAAAAATATGGTATTAATAAGGACAAGCTACTAAGTGTTACACCAGGATTAACCGGTTGGTGGGCATGTAATGGCAGAAGTTGTACAAGCTATGATGACAGAATGAAACTCGAATTATATTATGTAGATAATAAAAGTATTAAGTTGGATATAAAAATAATAATTAAAACTTTTATATCAGTTATTAAAAGAAAAGGGGCAAAGTAAAATGGAAAAAGAAAATGTAAGATTAGAAGTGTCTAATTTTGGAAATGAAAAAGATTATTTTGATTTATGCAATATGATGGATAAAGAAGATGGTATTAAAGAAATTTTTGGTGGTAGACGTGATAGATTAATGGCGGCTGATTGTTCTTGGATGATAAAGGCAAATGATAAGAATGTTGGTTTTATTAATTTAGTAACAGAAAAAGTAAATCATAGATTTTTATTCTTAGACATGGGAATTATAAAAGCATATCGTGGTAAGGGATATGGAAAAAGATTTTTAGGAGAAGTTCAGAAAAAATTAGAAGAAAGCAATTATCCTGAATATGTTCTAATGGAAACTAAACAAGATAACAACAGTGCTAATAAAATTAGTAAAGACGTAGGTTGTTATTTAACATCATTTGATGATAGAAATGTTTACTTATTACAGAGGTCAAGATTGCAGGAGTTTGTTGATACCAACAAAATGGAAGAGTTAGCTAAACACTATGAAAACGGAAATAGTAAAAGAGATATTGTAAAACAATATTCATAAAAAGAATAAAAGAATAAAAAGAAAAACAAAGAGGGTACCATAAATACAGATAACTATATGCAGATAAAATAAGTGGTATACTGCATATAGTTTTTTTATTATCAGAAAGGGGGAAAGAATATGAAAATAGATATTATTTGTCCTTTGTATCAGGCAGAACCATATATTGAAAAGTTACATCAATCTTTGTTAAAACAAAAAAATGTAAAAATTGATAAAATTCAATATGTTTTAACTAAATGTTCCGATAAAACTGAAGAAATATTAAGAAAAAACAAATTAAACTATAGTGTTATAGACAAAAAAGATTTTTCACATAGTTTAGTTCGTGAAAAGGCTGCGTTAAAAAGTAAAGCAGATATCATATGCTTTATTTCTCAAGATATAATAATCGACAATGTTAACTGGTTAGAAAAATTAGTTCAACCAATTATAAATGGCGAAGCAGTAGCTACGTATAGCAGACAATTAACAAAGTTTAACAATATTGAAAAATATACTAGAGAATACAATTATCCCGATAAATCAACAATAAAAACTAAAGAAGATACTGATAAATTGGGTTTAAAAACGTTTTTCTTCTCAGATGCTTCTAGTGCAGTAAGAACCGATATATTTAAGAAATTAAATGGTTATGATGGAAAAAACCTTCCAATTAATGAAGATATGTATTTAGCATATAAAATAATTATGAACGGTTATAAAATTAAATACTGTGCTGACTCTGTAGTTTATCATTCACATAAATTTAGTTTAAAAGAACTTTACCATAGATATAAACTTACCGGTATTTTCCTAAAGGAAAATACTTATCTAGATAAGTATGGAACTACATCAAGTGGAGGTAATCTTGCCAAATATATATTAAAAAGAATATTACAGGAAAAAAGATTAGGATTACTTTTTAGATATCCATTTGATATGGCATCCAGATTATTAGGAATGAGAGCGGGGAAGAGATAATGAAAAGAGATTATCCTATATCAGTAGCAATGGCAACCTATAATGGCGAAAAGTATATTAAAGAACAGGTTGATAGTATATTAAAGCAATTAACACAAAATGATGAATTAGTTGTTTCTGATGATGGCTCTACTGATAAAACATTATCAATATTAAATTCTTATAATGATTCAAGAATAAAAATATACAAAGGACCTAAACTGGGTGTTAAGCAAAATTTTAATAATGCAATAGAAAAATGTCTAGGTAGATATATATTTTTAGCAGATCAAGATGATATTTGGATTGATAATAAAGTTAATAAAATATTAGAGATATTTGAAAACAAGAATTGTACTTGTGTAGTACATGATGCCATAGTTTTTGATTCAAATACTAATGACATCATATATGATTCTTTTTACAAATTAAGAAATTCAAAAAAAGGAATAATAAAAAATATTATTAAAAATTCATATATTGGTTGTTGTATGGCATTTGATAGCAAAATGAAAGAACAAATACTACCAATCCCCAATGATATACAAATGCATGATCAATGGATAGGAATTATAAATGACAAATATGGTAAAGTTATTTTTATAAAAGATAAATTGCTTAAATATAGACGGCACAATAATAATGTTTCAAGTTTAAAACACCATTATCCATTAAAAAAAATGATAAAAAATAGATACAATTTAATTAATAAAATAACAAAGAGGTGATAGTATGAAAACCAAAATTGATTTTATTATAACATGGGTTGATGGAAACGATTTAGAATGGCAAAAAGAGAAAAATAAATATTTAAATAATCCACATGTTGATAGCAAAAATATTAGATATAGAGATTGGGAAAATTTGAAATATTTATTCAGAGGAATTGAAAAGTATGCACCATGGGTAAATCAGATTTTTTTTGTTACTTGTGGTCAAACTCCAGAGTGGTTAAATACTGATAATCCTAAATTGAAACTCATAAATCATAAGGACTATATGCCAAAAAAGTATTTGCCTACATTTAGTTCACATCCAATAGAATTAAATTTTCATAGAATAAAAGAGTTGAATGAACAATTTGTATATTTTAATGATGATACATTTTTAACTAATTATGTAACGCCAGAAGATTTTTTTAAAGCCGGTAAACCATGTGAAATAGCCAACATTAATCCTATTTCACCAAATGAAAAAGATGTGGTTAATTATGTTTTTTTCAATAATACTAGTATTATTAATAAAAATTTTAATAAGAATGATTGTATAAAGAAAAACATTTTTAAGTGGATTAATCTAAAATATGGAACAAATATCTTAAGAACACTGATGAGTATGCCTTGGAACAATTTTCTAGGATATAAGGCATCACATTTACCAACATCATTGTTAAAGTCAACATATATTGATGTATGGGATAAAGAATATGAAAAATTAAATAATACATCAATGAATAAATTTAGAAGCAAAGAAGATGTTAGTCAATATTTATTAATACAATGGCAACTAGCTACTGGTAATTTTGCACCAAGAAATAAAAATTTTGGTAAATTCTACAATATAGCATTAAATAGTGATTTATATAAAGATATAGAAAAAAATAAATACAAAGTTATTTGTATAAATGATAATGACTTGGTTGAAGATTTTGACCTATTAAAAGCAAAAATAAATAGCTCTTTCGACAAAATCTTACCAGATAAATCAACATTTGAAAAATAACTAGAAAGGAAATGAAAATGAAAAATACAAAGTTAAAATTTACAGATATAATGTTGATTCTAGGAATAATTTTGCAAGACGCTGGAAATTTGAACATCTTTCCGTTTGATATATTTAAGATGATTATATTAATTGTTTTTTGTTATTACCTTTTTAAATATATCATTATTCAAAAAAAACTACCTAAAATCCCATTAACATTTTTTGTGATATTTATATATATTTCAATTGTAACTTTATTAAATTTATATAATAGTTCATCTATACAAAACATTCTTTTTTTAATTATTGAAATTATTACTTTTATTTTTTATTGTCATGACCAAAAAAATTATAATCGTATATATAAAGTATTATATGTAAGTGCATTTATTTTATCACTATATGGAATTATCCAAGTTATTGCATATCAATTTGGATTGAGAAATATATATGATATAACTTTATATAATTTTAATAGAAACGCCAACTATTTGCATGCAGGACGTTCAAATTCACTATATTCTGAACCAGCCCACTTATGTGCAATTTTAGCTTCAGGTTTTTTTATAGGATTAGTTAATAGAAAAAAAGTTGAATATACAAAAAGTTATAAAACGTTAATAATTTTAATATACAGCCTACTTACATTTTCTACATTGGTATATATATCAATAACAATATTTTTATTATATTATTTAATTAATATTAAGAAATTAAACAGTAAAAAAACATTAATTGCAATAATTACTTTTCTATTACTTGGAAGTGTATTTTTATATTATAATCAAGACTTTGTTGAAACTTCGATTTATAAAGCTTACTCGTTAATCAATCCAGATTCTTATTCAGTAGATGATCAAACTGGCTATGCTATAGTTTCTAATATCAAAATAGCTTCTTTGAAAATGCGCGATGGATATATTTTTGGAACGGGATTATACTCGCATCAAATTTATTACCGTGAATATTTCTACCAAATATATAATGGTGGATTAATGATAAATTATGTAGATGCTGCATCGTTATTTACAAGAATTTTTTCAGAATTAGGCATCGTTGGTTTGGTTGCATTCTTAATGTTTTTAATAAGAAAAATAATAAAAAACAGTAGAACAAACAAGAACATGATATTTATAATAATATTATTAATTTTAGAAGGAATGAGAATAGGTCATTATGCAAATATATTAATAGCGTTACCGTTTACAATATTACTAATGAATGGTATTAAAATTACGGAAGGGGATGAAAAAAATGAAAAAGATTAAGTTTTCTATCATAACTCCATGCTACAACAGTGAAAAAACAATAAAAAGGACAATAGAAAGTGTTGTTAATCAATCGTATAAAAATATTGAATACATTTTGATAGATGGTGGATCCAAAGATAAAACTGTAGAGATAATACAAGAATATCAGTCTAAATATCCTAAATTAATTAAATATATTTCAGAAAAAGATAGCGGTATTTATGATGCTATGAATAAAGGAATCAAGCTTGCCACAGGTGATATAGTAGGGATAGTAAATAGTGATGATTATTATGAATTGGATGCACTAAAAAATATTTACAATAATTATGATTATTCAAATGAATATTTAATTATATATGGTATGATTAGAGCTATTAAAAATGATAAAGAGTATATGGTTTACAACAGAAATCATGAATTTTTAAATGAACAAATGATAAATCATCCTGCTTGTTTTGTTACTAAAAAAACATATGATGACTTTGGTTTATATTCTCTCAAATATAAATTGTCATCAGATTATGAATTTATGTTAAGATGCTTTAATAATAAAAAAGTAAAATTTAAAGGTATAAATAATATTATAAGTAATTTTTCATATGGAGGAGCATCAGGGTCTCCTAAAGCTTTATATGAAAATGCACAATTAAAAAAAGAATACAATTTAATATCAAAATATCAATATTTTAAAATGATAATAAAGTATTATATTGTTTCCGTGGAAAGAAAAATAACAAAGAGGCGATAACATGAAAAAAATAATATCAATTCTTATTGAAAAAACACAACTTATAATTGGATACTGTGTAAATATTATTGTTTTCAAACACAAAAAAGCTAATATAGGGCAAAATAATAAATTTTATGGAAAAATAAAGGTCTATGGTGGTAAAAATAGAATAACTATAGGAAATAACTGCATTATAAGATCTGGTTTGTCAACAAATCCTTTAGGTGGCTCAACAAGAACCATATTTAAATTAGGACCAAAGGGACGAATTAGAATTGGAAATAATATAGGTATTTCCAATTCTTGCTTGCATATTGATTCTAATTTAGTTATTGAAGATTATGTTAATATAGGTGGAGATGTAAAAATATATGATTCTGATATGCATTCTATAAATTATTTGGAACGCACTAATCTACCAGATCGAACAGTTAAAGTCAATCCAATTACTATAAAAGAAGGTGCGTGGATAGGTGCTCACTCTATTATATTAAAGGGTGTAATTATTGGAAAAAGAAGTGTAATAGGTGCAGGTAGCGTTGTAACTAAAAACGTACCTGATGATGAAGTATGGGCAGGTAATCCAGCAAAATTCATTAAAAAGATAAATAATGGGGATGTAAAATAATGGAAAAAGAAAAATCCCTAAACAAAAATATGATAATGGGCACAATATTAACACTATCAAACTTTATATTTCCGTTAATTACCTATAGTTATGTAGCTAGAATTATATCGCCAAGTGGCATTGGAAAAGTCGCATTTGTAAATTCTGTATTATCATATTTCATTTATATTGCCTCATTAGGTATACCATCTTATGGTTTAAGAGAATGTGCAAAGTTACGTAATGATAAAGAAAAATTATCTAAAACTTTTCAAGAATTACTTATTATTAATTTAGTTTCTACTATGTTTGCATATATACTTTTATTTATAGTAATAATTAGTGTAAATAAATTATATAATTATAAAATTTTATTCTTAATAATGAGTAGTCAAATATTTTTAAACTCGATTGGAGTTGAATGGTTGTATCAAGCTTTAGAAGAATATTCATATATCACTATAAGATCAGTGTTCTTTAAAGTAATTGGTGTATTACTTACTTTTATATTAATTAAATCACCAGATGATATCTTATTGTATGGTTTTCTAACAATCTTTGCAGCGTCAGCTAATTATATTTGTAATTTTATAAACATACACAAATACATAACATTCAAAAAGTTTAAAAACTATAATTTAAAAAAACATTTTAAACCAATCCTTTCTCTTTTAACAGCATCTATTATCATTTCAATATATGCTAATTTTGATATTGTCATGTTAGGGTTCATAAGTTCGGAATATGAAGTAGGGTTATATAATGCTGCGTTAAAAATAAAAAGCATATTGCTATCACTTTCTACAGCTATTACCGCAGTGATGATACCTAGAATTTCATATTATATTCAAAATAAAGATGAGAAAGGTATAAATAAGCTTTTAATTAAGTCATTACAAATATCATTGTTAATTGCTTTTCCAGTTTGCATTTATTGTTTATTATTTTCTAAAAATATTCTTTTATTTGTCTGTGGTATTTCATATATAGAAGCCGAAAATACTTTGAAATTATTAATGATTTTAATTTTGCCATTAATACTCACAAATTTGTTTGGCAATCAAATATTAATACCATTTGGAAAAGAAAATAGGTTTTCGCAGTCAGTTTTTATAGGAATGTGGATTAATTTAATATTAAATTTATTGCTGATTCCCAAATATGGCGCATCAGGAGCTGCCTTTGGATCGATAATTACAGAGATTTGGAATGTGTTTTGGATGAGTCATAATGAAAAAAAATATAAAAAACTGTTTATAAAAAACATAAAATTTATGAATTATTTATTTTCTATCACAGTAAGTAGTTTAGGTAGCATTATAGTATATATGCTTTGTCAAAAATATGGTATCTTTATCCAATTAGTGTTAACTTCAATAGTTTATTTTACTACTTATTATATAATACTAATTATATTGAAAGAACCAATTTTATATAATACAGTACAAAAATTATTAAAGAAAAATTAGAATTATTGAAAAATAATTATTATATTATTTGTTAATATATATTAGGGTAATATTACTAGTTGTAGTAATAATAAAGGAGAAGAACCCAATGTATGCCACTGTTATTACAATTGTAATATCGAAAAAATAATGAATACCATCATATTTCAAGTAAAAATACTGATGATATTATATTACCATTAATTTGAATACTTAGAAAATAATATAGAATTAGTCAAAATCAATAAATATGAGGCACTCTAGGAGGTACTAACATGAAAAAGAAATTATCAAAATTTAGTTGTTTAATAATTGGTGTTGCTATGTTAACACTTAATATATTGTTGCTTAAATTTACCCATAATCTTAATGTGTTGCCAAATAAGTATTATTTGGTAATATTTGGAACAATGATTATATTAGAAATAGTTTCTGTATTATCTATTATAAATAAAAGAAAGATTATAAATGCTATTGGATATATATTAAGCATATTTTTGATAGCAATCAATATATTTGGAATTTACTATGTTAAAATTACTGATAATTTTCTAACCAATTCATTTAATAATGATAAACTAGAATATACAACAACTTTCTATATTATTTCTAAAAAAGACACTAATAATGAAACCAATATTATCAATAGTAATATTGGATATTATATAGATACGCCTAATATAGACCAAGCTATAAAAGAATTTAATAATACTTTAAAAAATACTTTTATAAAACATGATAACATTAATGGTATGTTTAATAATCTAAGTAAAAGTATAGATTACATTTTAATAGAAAAAAATCTTTATAATTATACTTTTGAAATAGATAAAACATTGAATAAAGATAATTATAACATTGTGTATGAATATACATTAACCTTTAAAGAAGAAATTATTGAATCTACGACTAACAACACTAATAATAGTAATTATATACCTGAGACCAATAATATTAATATTTATATAGGTGGTACCGATTTCACTAACCAATTATATGATTTCAACATGATTGTATCTATTAATAAAGACACTCATAAAATATTACTTACTAGCATCCCAAGGGATTATCATATCCCTGTATATGGTAAGGGTGGGAGAACAGACAATATAGGTTATCATGGTGCATTAGGCATTACTACTAGTATGAAATCATTAGAACAATTATTAAATATAAAAATAAATTATTATGTTAGGATAAAAACCAACAGCTTAGTTGGGGTAGTCAATGCTCTAGATGGTATAACTTTCTGTTCTGATAAAAGCTTTTATACTACACATGCTACAATACTTGATAGTTATGATGATACTAAGGGTTATAAATTATATGTAGAAAAAGGATGCCATAATTATAATGGAATTGAAATACTTACGATTTCAAGAGAAAGACTTGCCTATAGTAGTGGTGATAGACAACGCCAAAAAAACTGTCAAAGTATACTAATATCCATTTTTAACAAAGTAACTTCACCAGGTATCATTAAAAACTATCAAAATCTACTTAATTCTATTAGTGATTTATATACAACAAATATTCCAAGAGATACGATTACTGATTATATAAAAGATATATTAGATAATGGTACTAATTGGACTTTTAATACTCAAAGTTTAGATGGCTATGATGGTAGTGGTTATGTTCATTTAACTAACTATAAAGACTATATTATGATACCATACCAAAGTTCCATAAATAGCGCTAGTTATAACATTAAACATAATTAAAAAGGCGATGATAATATGCAAATTAAAAAGATTATTTATAGTACATTATTAATTATATGGATGGTAATAATATTTATGTTTTCTAATCAAAATGCTAAGACTAGTCAAGCAACTAGTGATAAAATAGCATCTGATATAGTAGATACAGTAGAAATTGTTTCCAAAAAAGATATACCTGATGGCAATAAAAAGAAATTTATTGCTGATACTAGATTTATTATCCGTAAAACAGCACATTTTACCTTATATCTAATATTAGGTATCCTAGCGCATCTAGTTTTTAGTAGTTATAATGTATCAAAACCAGTTATATATTCTGTTATATTCTGCATATTATACGCTTGCAGTGATGAATTCCATCAAATATTTTCAGATGGTAGAACAGCAAAATTAATGGATATATTCATTGATACTTGTGGTGGAATAGTTGGAAATTTTATATGCCATATTATTAAGAAATATAAAAAATCATAGTTAAGCAAGTTAGTGTAAAGAGTTTTGGGGCAAATAATAAAGAAAGTTGAATTTTATAATAAATTTGATTTTCTTTTTTTATT
>CAKPDJ010000021.1 GCA_934148875.1 uncultured Bacilli bacterium | reverse complement strand
CATCACCTATTACTCCTTTTTTCTTATATACCTCTATTCTACCCCCCCCCCCGTCAATTTTGTCAAGTGGGAGTTTATAAAAAATAATGCAGTGCTAAACTAAAAGTTATTTACTTATATTTTTTTAGTTTTTGTTTTACAGTTTGTGATTCATATTTTTGCATTTTTTTATTTCTTGTTTGGTATTGTTTAAAACCATAATATGAAGACCCATTGTGTGAATCAGGAGTATAAAAAGTACAACTTTTTTCATTTATCACATCATCCGATAGCATTTCAGCTAAATGCGTTAAATTGTTTTTACGTTTTTCATATTCTATTATTGAACACCACGCGTATATTAATTTTCTATCTATATCGAAATCAATAAAACGAATAATTGTATCCAAAAAATGAATTTCATTATCTATTCTTACATAAGAAATACCTTTTTGACATAATTCTTTCTCTAATTCATCCATAAATTCTTTATAGTTTTCTACAATATAATTTTTAACTATCATATATTAATCTCCTTTTGGGAGTTATATTAACATATTCTATACTTTAAAACAACCTCCACCAATAAATTCTCTAATAATTGAATCACTTGGAATACTTTCAGAAGAAATTGGTAGAAACAACCTTAGGAAGTTTATTAAGCGAATAGCTTCATTATAATATGGTGAAGTTGGGTCGACGGAATATAATAACGGTTCTACGAAAGTCTTCAATACACCAAGTTCATAAATCATAGCTGTATTAAAAGTATAATCAGCTTCATCTTGATAAGGGAATATGTAATTTTCTTCACCTTTTCTTACTTTAGGCCAACTTTTTAATGTTTCTTCAACATTATTACCACGAGTTCTGTTATCTCTAACTATCCTACGTAATAATCTATTATCGGTTGTTGAAATTCTTGTATGATTATCTATATTTAATTCTGTTAAGGCTGATAGATATACTGTAGTCTTTTTTTCTTTTGGTATATGTTCTAACACTCTAGGATTTAAAGCGTGAATACCTTCAATTAGCAAAATATCATCTTCACCCATTATCATTTTTTGTTTGTATTCTTTTTCACCTAAAACAAAGTTAAATGTAGGAAGAATTGTTTCTTGATATGATAATAGACTTTCAATAGTTTTTTCAAATAATGCTAAATCAACGGTTTCTAATCTTTCGTAATCTAATTCTCCATTTTCATCTTTTGGTGTATCTTTTCTATCCACAAAAAAGTCATCCATTGATAACATTTTAGGTGTTTTGCCCAAACTTTTTAAACATAGTGTTAACTTGTTAGTAGTTGTTGTTTTACCAGTTGAAGATGGACCAGCTAATAATACTATTTTAGTATTTTCATTAGCTATTATTTTCTTAGCTAACTCCATTAACTCATGGTTTTTCATCAATTCATCTATTTGAATTAACTCTAAGATATCTCCTGATGATACCTTTTTATTTAAATCCACTACATTTTCTAATTTTAGGTTTTTTGCCCAATTTCTAGATTCTTTAAATAAATTAAAAATGTTTTGCCTATGCTCATAAGGCTTTATACCATCTTTCATATAGATTGTTGGAAATCTTAATATGAAGCCATCTTCATTCAAGTAAGTTAGTTCAAAATGAGATAATACTTTAGTAGTCACTGGCATTAAACTATAAAAGTAATCATAGTTATTTTCTAATTTATATAGTGTTAAATGGGTAGAAGTAATATATTTCATTATCTCTGCTTTTACTTTATCCTTAACACTCTCAAAGTAATCAATAGCATCTAATCTAGAAACTGTAATCCTATCAATTGGTAGATTTTGATTTACTAAAAGTTTCATTTGTTCCTCTAGCTTAATTATATCTTCCTCTTGGAGTTTAATTGTTGTCTCTATATACAATCCTTTATCAAGTGAGTGATTAATTTTTATATCATTATTACCAAACAATTTTTTAAATGCATATACAGTTAAATATACTAATCCATTTAGATATACTTGGTTAGCACCACGGTCTGTTAAGTCAAAAAATTCAATAGTACATGGTTTGTGTACAGTTTCTGTTAGTTCTTTATAAATACCATCTACTTTAGCTAGTATTATTTCATACTTGTATTCACCTTGATATTGTTTTGATAATTTTTCTAATGTAATACCACGTTCAACATTTATAGTTTTATTATTTATTTTTATTTCAATTTCATTCATATTTATCCCCTTTTTATTTATGAATTTCAGTTTCTTTTTTATACTCTTTAGCCATAGATATAACTGCTGATAATGCCATAACTTGTGGAAAAGCTATAGATGATTGACTTTGAAATTCTTTTAATCCTGATAATACTTTCTTTATTTCATTACAGTAATAATTATCAAGTTTATCTGTAATTTGAATTGTTTCAATTGATGGAACTGATAAATCTGGTATATTTAAGTAATTATATAATTCATTTAAAAATTCCATTTTATCTTTATCAATTACGATACCTATTTCTATTAAGTCACTAGCAAATTTATTTGGATTTAATGACTGAAGTTCAATAACGAAAGCTGATGAGTTAGTTTGAAATAACTCTTGCATTATTTTAAATATTTCTTCTCTAGTAATCGGCTTTCTTAACATTACCTTTGAGAATACTTTTTGAATAACTGAATTTTCATTATGTTGATGATACTTTCGTAATATTTTTTGAGCTTCCTCTTCTGTTATTCCTAATTCTTGAAGCGACTGTGCCTCTTCTATATGTCTAATTTCTAATTCTATATTTCCACTATCATGGACTAGTTTTGATAATTCTGTTATTAACTTTTCTCTTTTTTCGTTAAAAACATTTAATATATCCATTTTAGATTCGGCTATTTTTTTGTATTCATCATGTAATGTTTTAATTTTTTTACCTGAAAATATTCTAGAAAATGGATTACGACTTAAAGTAAGTATTTCACTTTCTATATTATTTAATTTTCTATCAATTTCATTGAAATCTTTGTGTCTTTGATCTTCGTTTATTTTTTGAATTTCACTATCTATTTTTTCTCTTCTATTTAATTCTTCAGTTTTTTGGCTTATTAATATTTTTTTTATTTCCTCTAGCATTAAATCACCTTCTTACTATATCAAGGTTATTGTAGCATATTTTGTCTAACTAATAAATGTATATTTTTGATGACTTTACACTATTATAATTATAGGTGATTAAAAATGAATTTAGTACCAATGGTAGTAGATAAAGAAGTTAATGGTGAGAGAAGTTATGATATTTTTTCTAGATTATTAAAAAATCGCATTATTCTACTTAGTGGTGAAATTGATGACAATGTTTCTAATAGTGTTGTTGCTCAACTACTATATTTAGATTCGCTAAATCATGATGATATTAATTTGTACATTAATTCTCCTGGTGGTTCAGTTACAGCTGGTATGGCTATTTATGACACAATGAATTTTGTTAAAAGTAATGTATCTACTATATGTATAGGAATGGCTGCTAGTATGGCTGCGTTTCTTTTATCTTCTGGGGAATATGGAAAAAGATATATTCTTCCTAATGCAGAAGTTATGATTCATCAACCATTAGGTGGTGCACAAGGGCAAGCTACAGAAATTAAAATAGCTGCTGAACACATTTTGAAACTTAGAGAAAAGCTTAATAAAATATTGTCTAAAAACACTAAACAAAGCTTAGAAACTATTGCCTTAGATACTGAAAGAGATAATTTTATGGATAGTGATGAAGCATTAAAATATGGCTTGGTAGATAAAATAATAAAAAATAATAGTGACAATTAATATACACTATTATTTTCTTTATTTTTATTGATAGATAAAATAGCTTTAACTTCCTCTATACTATATATGTTATCAGGAAAACTACCATACTGAATGGTAATTTTTTCATTTGGACTGAAAACAGACTTATTTGTTTCTAATAATGCTGTGATTATCTGTTTTTGATTATTTGTTAAGTCGGATAAATTATTGGGAAAAGTTAGGCTTGCTATACCTTGACTTATTTTATTTGATTTATTTTTAAAATACTCCAATCTAACGCCAGCATATACGCAACATCCTAACTCACATAATATTTTTGTCGCATTTAGTGTATTAAATACAGTATATTGGCTGTTTTCTAAATATTCATTAATATAATCAGAGAAAACTTGTTGATGTGTTTCATTATCACCTACCAAAATTACTTCTCCATATGGTGTAATTATATAACCACCTGCTAATACTGACAAATCCTCTATATTACAGCCATTAAAATTTTTACACTTTTTACCATTAATACTAGTTGGATTAATTAATTATCATGATTGTCACCCTTCCTCATTTTTGTTACTAATTCTCTTACTTTTCTAAAACGATGATTTAAACCTGATTTGGTAATTGGTTTTCCTGTTTCATAACTTATAATTTCGCTTAATTCTAATAGTGAAGATTCTGGATATTTTAAACGGTATTCTATTGCTTCTTTGGTTTTGTCGTCTAATAGCTCAATTCCAAGATTTTCTTTTAAATATTCTATATCTTCAATTTGTTTAGTAGCCGTTTCTACTATTTTATCAATATTAGCTTGTTCACAATTGTTCAAACGATTAGTCATATTTTTGTGATCGCGATAAATTCGAATATCCTCATAATATAATACTGCCTGACTAGCATTTATTATTCTTAGAAAATCACCTATTTTCTCTGATTCTTTAATGTATACCATATAGCCTTTATCTCTGGATAATATTTTACTATTTAAATCAAAGCTATTTAATAGTTTAGAGATAAATTTTGCTTCTTCTATTTCTTCTATTAAAAGTTCTAGATGATATCTGGCTGTCTTAGGGTCATTAATACTGCCTTTTGATAGGAAAGTTCCTCTTAAATACGCTCTTTTTTCATCTTCAGAATCAATTATAAATTCATTGGGTGTTGGTAAAATATTACCTTCTTCATCAATAATTGATAAATCTTTTAGTATAAAGTCAACTCTGTCATTAATCATAATTAAATATAGATTATTTTTACTAAAATTAGCATTTTTTCGATTTTCAATCTCGCAAGTTACATCATATAAGTCTTTTATTAACTGATATATTCTCTTAGCAACTGTTGCATTTTCTGTAACTAAATCAATTGTTGTATCAGTACATGTACCATTGTTTCTAAGAAAGCCAGATAGTTCTGCTATACTTTCTGAACGAGTATTTGTAACTCGTGAGATTTCTTCTTTAATTGTGGTTGTAAAGGACATAATATCACCTCATTAGATAGGAAAAAATAATAGAACTTAATTTTAAACTGTTATGTCTAATAGTACCGTCAGCAGTTGTTAATAAGTCTGCTTCTATTAACTCTAAATCTCTATTTTTTAGGTTGTCATAATCTATTATAACTGGGTCTTTTTGTTCTTTTGTTCGATACTTTATTAAAATGGAGTTATCTAATACAGTATTACTAGCTATCACAACATCAATTGAATTCTTACCCAAGTATTTTTCTAATGTATCTATATGGTCACTAACACCAAAGTTATCTGTCTCACCTGGTTGAGTCATAGCATTGCATAAATACATAACTTTTGCTGATGACTTTGTTATAGAATGCACTACTTCTTTACATAATAAATGTGGCAAAATGCTTGTATATAAACTTCCCATTGATAATATTATTAAATCTGCCTGTTCTAATGCTGATAAAACTTCTTTTTCTACATGAGGAGTTTCTTTATAAAATATTCTTTTGTACTTTTGTTGTGCTGTTGTAAGGTTAGCTTCCCCTTCTATTATCATGCCATCTTCTGTTTCACCCATTAAAGTTAAATAATCTTCTGATAAGGGAAGAACTTTGTGTTTAACGTCTAACAGTTTGCTTAGATACTCAATACTTGTTTTTAGACTTTTTGTTTTATTTAACATTGCTGTTAATACAAGATTTCCTAATGGATGTCCATCTAAATCACTATAAGTTTCAAATCTATATTCCATAACATTCTTAATTTCATCTGGTAGTTCTGATAGATTAGTCAATACTTTTCTGATATCGCCAACTGCTGGTGTATAAAACTCTTCTCTTAATTTACCAGTAGAGCGCCCATTATCAGATACTGTTATCACAGCTGTTATATCAACAGGAAAATCCTTTAATCCTGTTAGTAAGCCTGACAATCCTGTGCCACCACCAAATATAACTACTTTTTTCTTCATAAGTTCACCTATTTTAGTTTATTCTATTATTTGCTAATTGCTTATAAATAAGTATAACATATATTTTTAGAAAAAAAGAATTATCTTTTAGTTGCGATAATTCTATTAGCTGCTATAGCTCCATCACTACATGCAGTTATAATTTGGTATAAATCCTTTTTGGTACAATCACCAACAGCATACATTCCGGAAATTTTTGTTTCGTAGTTGTCATCAATATTTACATAACCTTTGTCATCTAGTATATTTAGTTCTTTAAAAATATCAGTATTAGGAACTTGGCCTATGTATTCGAAGCAACCATCAACTTCTATTTCTTTTTGACTTTTATGTTGATTATCTTCTAAAATTATTGATGATAATTTGTTATCTTGCATCTTAAATTCTTTTACTACACTGTTAGTTATTATATTAATATTCTTTGTTGATTTTACATCTTCTATTAATGACGTAGGAGCAGTAAATACATCTCTTCTATGAATTAATGTAACATTGCTACATATTTTGGAAAGATAAATTGCTTCTTCTAAAGCTGCAGTTCCACCACCAACTACTGCTACTTTTTTATCTTTGTATAGACTACTGTCACATGTTGCACAAAAGCTTACACCATTTCCCACTAATCTGTCTTCCATTTTAACTTCTAGTTTTCTTGGAGAACGCCCAGTAGCAATAATTATATTGTTACAAGTAATTTTTTCATCGTTCATCCAAACATTGAAGGTATTATTTTCTATTTCTATTTTGGTAGCTTTTTTATATTTATACTCAACGTTTAAATCAAGTACTTGGTTATATATGTTTAGTGCTAAATCAGCACCGGATATATCTTTAAATCCAGGATAATTCTTAATTGATGAAGTTAAAGTTAATTGTCCACCAGGTACTCCATTTTCTAATATACATACACTTTTATTTGCTCTTTTTAGATAAATGGCAGCAGTCATTCCTGCCACACCCGATCCAATTATTACTGTATTGTAGTCCATAATCATTCTCCTTAAAATAAAATATCTTTCTTTTCTTCATCTTTATATAAGTTATCAAATCGTGTGCCTTTTTTACAAAATATTAACATTAAAATTCCTATTATGATTAACATTATTGATACTAATTGAGCTATTCTAAAATTACCTAACATTAAACTATCAGTACGCATTCCTTCTACTACTAATCTACCTACTGAATACCAAATTATATACACTCCCGTTAATTGACCTGTTTTTAGGTATTTGTATCTTCTTACTATTAGTAGTACTAAAAAACCAAAAAAGGTCCAAATCGACTCATATATAAATGTTGGTTGATGATATGCACCATTTATATACATTCCATTTATAACAAACTCAGGAAGTCCTAGTTTCTGTAAATGTTCTAGAGTGGTTATACCACCGTATGCTTCTCCATTAAAAAAGTTTCCCCATCTGCCAATAGCTTGTCCTAAAATTAGTCCAACAACTAAAATATCAAGAACCTTTAATGTCTTAGCATGATACTTTTTACAGTAAATTAAAACAGTTATTAATCCAAATAAAATACCACCATGAATAGCTAAACCACCATTCCATACTTCTAGTATTTCAATTGGATATTTTAAATAATAATCTAAATTGAAGGCAACATAGTACAATCTTGCTCCAATTAAACCAAAAACAACACCATAAAAAATTAAATTGATAATAAAATCTTGATTAATATTTTGTTTTTTACACTCTCGTAAAATGACTATACTAGCAAAAAACACACCTAGGAAGATAAAAATTGAATACCAATATATTTGAATAAATCCTAAATCTAAAGCTACTCTATCCATTTTTCTTTATCCTCCTCATAATAGGTGTAATAATTACATTTTCTATAATAATATTAATAACTGATATTAAGATAGCAAGGAAGAATACAGTCCATATTCCTTCTATTTCAAAATGTGGTCCTAAAATCCACTCGGTTAATTTTAAAATAATGACATTAATAAATGGATAGAAAAGACCTAGTGTCAATCCAGTTATTGGAAGGGTTAGTTTAAAAATAATTGGTTTTACTGTTTTGTTTAAAATAAATATAATTAACGTAGCTAGTATTCCATATAAATATAAATGATTATCATCTATTTTAAAACTATCAAAGAAAGTTGCTACTAATACCAAGATAGTAGCGTAGCTTATAAAATGTAAACTCCAATCTATTACTTTATAAGTTATCCCCTTTATATCATTTTTCATTTTCTCACCTTATTTTTGTTTATTCTTTATAGCATTTTCTTTAAAAATTCTCCGGTTGCTGATTCCTTTACTTTGGCAATTTCTTCTGGTGTTCCAGTAGCTATTACTTCACCACCACCATCGCCTCCAGTTGGGCCTAAGTCGATTATATAATCGGCACATTTTACTACATCTAAGTTGTGTTCAATTACTATTACTGTATCTTTATTATCTACTATTTTTTGAATAATTGCAAGTAATCTCTTAATATCGGCACTATGAAGTCCTGTTGTAGGTTCGTCCATAATGTAAAGTGTTTTACCAGTTGGCTTTTTCTGTAATTCTTTGGCTAATTTTACACGACCAGCTTCTCCACCTGATAAAGTAGTAGCACTTTGTCCTAACTTGATGTAACCAATTCCAACATCTTCTAGTACTTGAAGTTTAGATTTAATTTTAGGAACATTTTCAAAAAATTCTAAAGCTTCACTTACGCGCATATCTAATACTTCTGCAATATTCTTGTCTTTATATTTTATTCTCAAGGTTTCACTATTATACCTAGTACCATGACACACTTCACATGGAATATAAACATCTGGTAAAAAATGCATTTCTATTTTTTTAACACCATCACCACGGCAAGCTTCGCAACGTCCACCTTTTACGTTGAAAGAAAAACGATCTTTTCCAAAGCCATACATTTTGGCTTCTTTTGTTGTTGTGAATAAATCTCTTATTTCATCAAATACACCAGTATAAGTAGCAGGATTACTACGTGGTGTTCTCCCTATTGGGTTTTGACTAATTTCTACTACTTTATCTAAATGCTCTAATCCTGTTATCTTTTTATGTTTTCCTGGTTTTACTTTGCTTTTATATATGTATTGGTATGCAGCATTACATAAAATTTGATTTACAAGTGTACTTTTTCCGCTACCTGAGACACCTGTTACACAAGTAAATGTTCCTAGCGGGAACTTTACATTAATATTTTTTAAATTATTTTCACTGGCACCTTTAATTTCAATAAATTTTTTGCCTGGTTTTCTTCGTACTTTAGGAACTTCAATTTTTTCTTTTCCACTTAAATACCTACCTGTAATACTGTTTTCATTCTGCATTACTTCTTGAGGCGTTCCAGCAGCAATAATTTCTCCACCATGATCTCCTGCTCCTGGACCAACATCAACTAAGAAATCGCTTGCTAACATAGTATCAGTATCATGTTCTACTACGATTAATGTATTTCCTAAATCTCTCATTTCTAGCAATGAATTAATTAACTTTTCATTATCTTTTTGATGAAGTCCAATACTTGGTTCATCTAACACGTAAAGAACACCAGTTAATTTTGAACCTATTTGAGTAGCTAGTCTAATTCTTTGAGCTTCTCCTCCAGATAAAGTTCCGGCTGAACGACTTAAAGTTAAATATTCAAGTCCTACATTTTTTAGGAAGTTTAACCTTGATTTTATTTCCTTAATTAATAAATCCGATATTTCTTTTTGTGATGCAGTTAATTTTAAATTATCAAAGAAAGGAATTAACTGTTTAATACTCATGCAAGTTACTTCATAAATGTTTTTACCACCAACTAAAACAGATAAAACATTATCTTGAAGTCTAGCACCATGACATGTTTCACATACTGTTTCTAACATGTAATTTTCTAACCAATCACGAATCCAGGTACTGCTTGTTTCCATATATCTTCTTTCAAGATTATTAATAATTCCCTCATAAAAGTCTTTTTGATTATAGAGATTACCGCTTTTAGAATGATACTGAAAATGGATTACCTCATCACTACCATATAGGATATAGCTCTGTTCTTGTTTAGATAGTTTTCCCCATTGTTTGTTCATATCTATCTTATAATGTTTACATAAGCATTCTAATCTTTTGAAATCTAATGCTTCAGGATCATCAGTTAATGTTTTGATAGCACCATTATTTAGGCTCTTATCTTTGTCTGGTACAACTAAGTCAGGATCCATTTTTAATTTTACACCAAGGCCTTTACAATCAGGACAACTACAGAATGGAGCATTGAATGAAAACATTCTTGGCTCTAATTCTGGTAATGAAAAATCACAGTAAGGACAGGCAAAGTTTTCTGAATAAACAACTTCTTTATTTCCAACATAATCAATCACTACTTTACCATGTGACAATTTAATAGCTTGTTCAATTGATTCTGATAATCTGCTTCTGATATCTTCTTTTAAAACTATTCTATCAATAATTACATCAATATTATCTTTCTTATTTTTATCTAGTGTTATCTCGTCATTTAAATCATAGGTTTCTCCATTTACCCTAACTCTTACATAACCATCTTTTCTTAAATCATCTAATAAATCTTTATGTGTACCCTTTTCACCGTGAACGACTGGTGACATAACTATTAGTTTAGTCCCTATTTCATTTTCTAATATTTTGTCTACTATTTCATCAATACTTTGACTGGATATTGGAATATGATGTTCTGGACAATAAGGGATACCAACTCTAGCAAATAATAGTCTTAAGTAATCATAAATTTCTGTTACTGTACCAACAGTTGAACGTGGATTTTTAGAGGTTGTTTTTTGATCTATACTAATTGATGGAGATAATCCTTCTATGGAGTCAACATCTGGTTTTTCCGTTCCACCTAGAAATTGTCTAGCATAAGCTGAAAGACTTTCTACATATCTTCTTTGACCTTCTGCATAAATAGTATCAAAAGCAAGAGATGATTTTCCACTTCCTGATACACCTGTCATAACGATTAATTTATTTTTTGGCAATTCTAGATTAACATTTTTTAAGTTGTTTTCTCTAGCTCCTTTAACAATAATTTTATCCATATTATCACCTTTTCTGTTTGTTATTATACCACATAATTTAAAATTTAATTAAAATACTTATTTATTATATCAATAAAACATTTGTTTGACAATCAGTTAATGAAAAAAGTTGCCATTTAGGCAACATTTCTAAAAATTATTATTTTGTTTTTTAGATTTTTTACAACAGATTATTGTTATAAATGTTGTTGCTAGCAAGATTACATTACCAATAATAGATGCAAAAACTATTATATCATTTTTGAATATACTTTCCTTTTCTGCTATTTTATCGTTATTGTTATCTAATGCCTCATTTGTATCTTCTTTGTTAGTTAATGCCTCATTTGTATTTTCTTTGTTAGTTAATACCTTGCTATTAATATTTATTGTCGAAACAGTTGAATTTCCCTGAGAAGAGGAAAATGTTATACTTGTTTTATTGTTCTTAGGAACTGAAATTACTTTAAAATTAACTAATATAGTATCGTGATATCCCCAATCGAAGCCTTCTCTACTATCCCAAGAAATTTCAATTTTTCCATCCTTTTTAGTTATTTTCGGAATTGGTGACTCATAACAACAGCCACCTTTTTGTGAGACAGTAACATCCACATACTCTAAAACACTAGAATCATATTCAACAGTACCATTAACAGAATAAGCAAATATAGATTTTAAAATGTCTTCTGAATAATATACATTTCCATTGGCAATGCCTGATATTGACTCAGTTTCAGAATGTTGACCAATCTCAAACGAAATATTTTCTCCTACATTAACATTAGATGTTATGATATGACTCCAATAACTTTTTGGTTGATCTGCGTACACATTGTTACATTCCATCATAATGATAGTACAAAAAACAAGTGTAATAATTCCCATTAATTTTTTCATTTTTTTCACCCTTTTTCTTATATACTTCTATTCTACCCCCCCCCCAGTCAATTTTGTCAAGTGGAAGATTATAAAATTTGCAATAAAATGCAAAAAAGTTACCATTTAGGCAACTTTCTTTAATACCTTTACTTCTTTTTTTCCAGTCTTTTTAATAGCTTGGTTGATTATTTTATCATAAACAATACTTCCTATTCCGCTTGTTAAAGGTTTAGACTCAATGCTAATTACTTTATAATATTCACCATATTTTCTTAATGGTTTATATTTAGGCAATTTACTGATTTTATCAAAACCAGATAACTGTAATGCTACTACTTTTGATTCAATAGGCGATGTTTTTTCAGAAGCATCAAGATTGATTGTTTCAACATGACCAATATATACTTTATTATGTATTGCCATATCTATCACCTTTTCTCCTAATTCACATTAGGAGAGTTATTTTACTATATAATGGTATTAGTGTCAATTAATTTTTTGCTATTTGTTGTCAATCCTTTTTTGAATTGGCTTATCAATTATTATTTCACTAAATTCAGTGTCATACTGCTTTCTATTACTTTGATAAGCTTTTAGTGTCTTTAAAAGATATTTTAAAGTTTTTATCTGTTGGTTATATTCATGATTTTTATCTAAATTTCGTCTATAGTATTCAGTAGCATAAAGCCATTGTCCACATAATTTTTCTAGTTTTTCTTCAGTTTCTGTTATTGTAGCAGTTAATTTTTCATCAGTTAAACAACTTACTACATCATAATCTAAAATACATTCTTTTTGTTTCCAATACTCTAGTGATTCTTTATTTTCAAATTTGATATATTTAGATTCTATAAAAACAGGTACTTCTTCAATTACTTTGGAGGGAAATGATCCTATAAAAAGTATATCTTCCTTCTCAACATAGCACATTTCATTTCGTATTATTTTCATTTTTTCACCCACTTGTAATATATTATATTTATGATTTAGTTTATGTCAAATCTTTCTTTATAACTGCAATGTTTGCATAATTCTTCGGTTACTTTACGATTGCAGAAACCGATTCTCATTTCTTGGTAACGACTACTACCTATAATTTCTGATAAATCATTATTGTAAATGTTACCTAAATTTATAATTCCATTACTGTCTAGACAACATGGTACAACAGTGCCATCTACTAGAATAGCCAGTTGATCTTTTAAAGCATAACAATAACCAGTTTCCTTATAATAATCGTTATTTATATCTGGCCAAATAAATTGATTAGCTTTATTCACATAAGTATGACTGTTTATTTTGATATTAGTGTCTTTTTTTAGTTTTTTCACAATTTCTGGGGATAACTGATAATGATTTATTATTTTTTCCACTGAATCCGTAGATTCCTTTGGCAAATTATTAGCTTCCATAGTCCAAAAGCGATAAACGATATTCTTATTCTTTAATTTATCTACTACTTCAAAGATTTCTTCCAAATAATTTTCTTTTTTATTTTCACTATGAACTGATAAATTAATTTGGCGAATGGCAAGATGATTTAGAATGGACTCTTTTTCTTTTACTAAGGTAGCATTAGTAGTAACATTTACTTTCTTGTGATATTTTTCACATAAATCCAGGATTTCTTTTAGTTTTGGGTGTAATAGTGGTTCTCCTTTTACATGTAGGTAAACATAATCAGTATAATCGTTAATTTTATTTAACACTTCTTCCATTTTAGTTAAGGAAATACTTTCTTTTATACGGTTATCTTTACTGCAAAATGAACAGTTAAGATTACAGATATTAGTAATTTCTATATATATTTTCTTAAACTTTTTCATTATAATTCACTCTTTAGCTCAAATAGAGCATCTCTTAACTGCATAGCTCGTTCGAAGTCTAATTCTTTAGCAGCTTCTCTCATAGATTCTTCTATTTCATCAATCATTTTCATTAATTCTTTTTTATCTTTCTTCTTAGGTGTTGTTTGTGTTTCTTTATTTTCTTCAACGTTACTGATTAAATCTCTGATTTCCTTTTTGATAGTTTGTGGCGTAATACCGTGTTCTTTATTGTATTCTTCTTGAATTGTACGACGACGCATTGTTTCTTTAATAGCCTTATCCATACTGTCAGTTATTTTATCGGCATACATAATACAATGACCGTTAGCATTTCTTGCACATCTACCAATCGTTTGAATTAAACTTCTTTCACTACGTAAGAAACCTTCTTTATCAGCATCAATTATAGCTATTAAACTAACTTCAGGAATATCGATTCCTTCACGTAGTAAGTTAATTCCTACAATACAATCATATTTGCCTAGACGTAAATCTCTAATTATACGCATTCTTTCTAAAGTTTTTACTTCACTATGAAGATATGCTACTTTTATATCAATATCTTTTAGGTAGTTTGTTAGTTCTTCAGCCATTCTAATAGTTAATGTTGTTATTAAAGTACGTTCATTTTTATTAATTCTGGTTTTAATCTCGTCAATTAAATCATCTATTTGTCCCTCACTTGGTCTAACTTCAATAGTTGGGTCAAGTAATCCTGTTGGACGAATGATTTGTTCAATAAACTTATTGTTTGTTTTCTCTAGTTCGTAATCTCCTGGAGTTGCTGATACATAAATAACTTGATTGATTTTTTTCTCAAATTCATCAAATTTTAGTGGTCTATTATCTAATGCACTAGGTAATCTAAAACCATATTCTACTAAGTTCATTTTTCTAGCTCTGTCACCATTATACATTCCTCTTACTTGGGGTAATGTTACATGTGATTCATCTATTACTAATAAAAAATCTTTAGGAAAGAAATCCATTAAGGTTGTTGGAGTTTCTCCTTCACCACGTAAAGCCATATGTCTGGAATAGTTTTCAATACCACGACAGAAACCAGTTTCGGTTAACATTTCAATATCATAGTTTGTACGTTGTTCTATTCTTTCTGCTGCTAATAGTTTGTTATTATCCTTAAAATATTTAATTCTATCTGCTAGTTCTAATTTAATTCTTTTTACAGCTTCAATTAGTTTTTCATCACTAGTTACAAAGTGACTGGCTGGGAAAATAGTTAATGTTTTTTTATTTTGAAGAACTACTCCAGTTAAAGTATCTATTTCACTAATCCTATCTATTTCATCACCAAAGAACTCAATTCTATATCCTTTTGTATTCTCATAAGCTGGTATAATTTCTAGAACATCACCTTTTACTCTAAAGGTACCACGTTTAAAATCAAAATCATTTCTTTCATACATCATTTCGACTAACTTAGTCATGATAGTATTTCTCTCTACATTATCACCTACTCCTAGGCTTAACATTTTGTTTCGATATTCTTCTACCTCACCAATACCGTAAATACAACTTACACTGGCTACTACAATTACATCATCATATGATAAAAGTGAACTTGTTGCGTAATGGCGAAGCTCATCTATTTCATCATTGATAGAAGAATCTTTTTCTATATATGTATCTGTTGATGGTACGTATGCTTCTGGTTGGTAATAGTCATAATATGAGACAAAGTAACATACGTGATTGTCGGGGAAGATCTCCTTGAGTTCCGCGTATAATTGCCCTGCAAGTGTCTTATTATGAGCTAAAACTAGAGTTGGTTTATTCACTTTTTCAATTACGTTTGCAATCGTAAAAGTTTTTCCAGTTCCAGTTGCACCAAGTAAAACTTGGTATTTCTCACCATTTTCAATTCCTTTAACTAATGAATTTATTGCCTCTGGTTGATCTCCACTAGGTGTATATTTTGAGTGAATTTTGAACATTTTTGTATCTTTTTGTTCCATATTGTCCTCCTTACTACGATTATTACCAGCCTAAAATTCGTATCCAATTATCAAAAATTCGTATCCCAATTCATTTTTATAACCCCATAAATGTGTCTTTTTTGCTTGGATACGAATTTCAGCCACAAATTGACTAAATAAGACTAAATAAAACCAAGTAAAACTAAATGTTTTCCAGTAACTTATTTTAACACTAATTTAACAATAAAACAAGGAAAGCTACAACAGTCTTTCCTTATTATTATGTATATATTTAATATAAATATTTTGCCAAAATATCATTTGTATCTATGTCTATTATTGTATCTGATGAATACAAGTTTTCATCTGGTTTAACTAATTCAATAAATGAATTTAATTCTTTATTACAATCAACAATTATTTTATTCTTATCAAAATATGTGCTTGATGTAATTATTGTTGATGAGTGTCCTAGTAGTTCTGATACAGCCTTTAAATCGTGATTATTCATTAATAATAATGTGGTATATGTATGTCTTAAATCGTGAAATCTAATTTTTGGTAAATTATTTTCTTCTAATAGTTTATCATAATATCTTTTATGAAACCCTTTACTTCTTGGATGCCCATAGGTAGAACAACAAATAAATCCTAAATCAGTAAAGGGAGTTGTTTTATCATTTATTCTCCTTCTTCTATTTGCTTCATAAATTTTTCTTTGTTCTTGTATTGCCTCAAAAACCATATCAGGTATATCAAGTACCCTTTCACTTGAAAAGGTTTTTAATTTTATTTCCTGTTTCGTGTATGTTTTTTTCTTACAATCTTCTTTTGATTTATTTGGATCAATTCCTAGTTGTCTTTTTAAATATAATTTTCTATTAACATAATCAATATCTGAATATTTTACTCCATTAATTTCTTGCTTTCTTAATCCCATCAACAACGCAAATAATATATGTAAATATATTGGTGTTTCTTTACTTTTCTCAATTATTAATTTTATCTGTTCAATATTAAATGTCTTTTCTATATCAATTACTTGAACCTTATTATATGATGTATCAATTCCTTTCGGAAGTCTAACATTTAATGTTGGATTAGTATTAATTAAATTATTCTTTTTAGCATATTCAAATGCTGAATTTAATACTACTTTTGATAACTTTGCTATCGATTTATATTTAATTGAAACTTCATTATAAAATTTTTGAATATGTCCCATATTTATTTGATTAATGTAGTAATTTTTGAAATATGGAATAGCATAATTATTAACTACATTTCTATATGACATATAACTATTATATGTTAAATTAGGTTTCATCACTATTTCTAACCAATATTCAAAATACTCACTACTTTTTATTTTTGGATAAACAACATAGGAGTGGTTGACTAATTGTGCTACAACTTTGTCTCTTTCTAGATTTGCCTCTTTTTTTGTTTTAAAACCACCTATTTGCCTTATTTCTTGCTGTCCATCTATAAATGTCAGCTTAACCTTAAATCCGTATTTATCTTTTAATTTTAATACAGAATATACTGTATAATCATTATAAACTTTCCGCATTTGTTCTTTTGTTAACATTTCGTATCACCATCCTCAATAGCAAAAATATTATTCATAAATGCCAATATTTTATCTTTTTCATCCATTACCTCACAATAATATTCAAATGTTGTATGGATTGATCTATGCCCTAGAAATGCTTGTATTTTAGCAAGTGAAGCTCCACTTTCTAATAGAATTGTTGCACACATATGTCTTAAACCGTGTACGGTCAAATCCGGTAAACTTAGTTGTCTGCATATTTTTATTATTCTAGCATTTAAAGCTGATTGAGAATGCACTACCCCTATTTCTGTGCAAGATATATAATTATTATCTATATATTTATTTTTATAAATTGCTTTATCTAAATTTACTTTTTCATTTCTTTTCTCTAATTCTTCTATAATTATATCGGGAACTTTAAGTGTTCTTATACTTTCAGGAGTCTTTGGATTTCTTTCTACTAATGAACATTTTGTAATTTTACTAGTATTTTTTTCTAATTCATATTCTTTTGCTATTTGTCTTTCCACTTTCACAGTTCTATTTTCCATATCAAAATCAGAAAATTTAAGTCCCATTATTTCACCCTTACGAAGTCCACAAAATAATCCTAATAATATTTCAAGATACCAATTTGATGATTGGGATGCTGTTAAAAATCTCTTTAATTGCCTTTTAGTATATACTCTAATTTTAGGTTTTTTTCTTCTGTATTGTTTAGTATCTAAAGATGGATTGTGTGAAATATATCCACCAATCAATGCATCTTTCATTGCCATAATTATAATCATCCTTGCAGAATATCCGCCACTTTCTGTTAAATTAGAAGCTCTTTTTATTATATCGTCTAAATAATCAGTTGTTACTAAATTTATTTTTAAATTATATTCAATACTAGGCACGATTAAATTATATATAATATATGAACTAACCATTTTTGTTGTTGTTTCTATTCGTTCAGAATATATATTTTCAAACCAATAAATCAGGTAATCAACAAACATTATATCTTTGTTAATGCTTACTTCATATTCTCTACTTTTTTCTTTAAATTTTTCTTCATATATATAATAATCTTTTACAGCATCTTGTTCCGTTGCATATCCCTTAACTTTTCCATATTTAGTTGATCCATCTTCTAACTTTTCTTTATATCTAAATCCCCACGATGAACCCTCAAAGAAAGCTATCCCACTTTTTCCCCAAGTTAGTTTTGTTTTTTTCATAATCCATCTCTCCTATGACACTTGATAACCATTTATCCAATTATCGAAGGCTTGTTTTGGAACTTTGTATATTTTTCCAAATTTTAATACTCTAAATGGGGTTTGACTTTTATATACTTCTTCTAAATATTCATATAATCTATTTTTTCCCATCCCTAGCATTTTTTGAATCTCTGTTGCATTGTAAACCTTTTTTTCTATATCATTATTCATAATTATTATCTCCTAAATTAGATTTAATAATTGGCTATCACTATGAGAATACCAATTATTTTATTTTTTTACGAATGTGCAAATTTTAAATTTGTACATTTTTTATATCTTCAATATATTTTTCTACTTTATATATAAAATTAGGTTTACTATTAAAGGTTTTATTTAATATAGCATTGTTATCACTACATTTATTTAATAAGCTTGCAACTTTAATTACTGCTTTTTGCATACTTTTCTCACTAACAATCATCTCAGTTTCTTTAATCATCTTTACCTTAATCATATAATTCTTATTTCTCATATAAATTTATCTCCTTAATACTTAATCCAAATGCGTTTATAATTGCCTTATCTACCAATTTTTGTTGTTTTTTTGTTAATGTTGTTAAGTAATATGTTATTCTCGATCTATCTATTTCTCTAATATGTTCAGCTAATACTACTGAATCGTATTTTAAATAATTAGAAGGTTCTATATATACGTGTGTGGGTAAATCGTATTTCTTATTGATCATTTTTGTTAAAGGTGCTACCAAAACAGTTGGGCATCTTTTTAAACTATGATTATTTTGTAAAACTAAAACTGGTCTATTTCCACCCTGTTCGTGTCCTAGAACAGGATCTAAATTGGCATTAAATATTTCTCCTCGTTTAATTTTTTTCATAATTCCTCCACTTTAGGCATAAAAAAAAGACCTCTATATGAAGTCATAAATAATTGCTTACTAATAATACTTTAATTCAATTTCTTTAGTTACATCTATCTCATTTATTTGATCTTTATATATTTCCAAATGAAATGCTAATACTAATCTAATTACACAACTATTATATATTGGAATTAATCCTATTCTTGATCTTCCTATTATTTTTGCTGCTGTACTTTCACCTTTATTGTGTAAAAGTATTTCCGTAAAACAAGCTCTTTCTTCCGAAGACATTTTATTCATAATGTTTTTAATTTTTTCGTTCATAAATTCATAATCTCTTATATCATCTAAATGTCTATCAACTTTCTCCATTACAACATTTTTTCTTGGCATTTGACAAGAATAAATAGGTTCGTAGTTATGTGTAATCTTAAGATCAACTTCTTCAGGGCAAGAGTTTTTTAACCTTTTATACTTTTTCATTAGCATTGTAGCTATAGATTTACACTCATCTAAGTTATAATCAGAAATAAACTCTTTACTTAATATTTCATTTTCTAAATACATTTGTTCTTCCATAGTGTATCCTCCTAAAGAAAAAGAGAAACAACACAGGGAATAAAAACCCAAGTTATTTCTCTTTTAAAATTAATTGATATTGATTATTAGTGCAATTTTTAGTCAATGAAAAATTGTTTCTATTACTAGATACATTAATATACCATCTATATTTTTTATGTAGTAATTTTTGCATATTTTCACCTCTACTAAAATAAAAGAAGAAACAGCACAAATAATATCTATATAACTTGGTACTGCTTCTTCTAAATAAATACTTTTGAGAAATAGTCTCAAAACTCGTTACCTATTTTAGCACTTTTTTCATCAATGTCAAGTTTTTTTAGCAAAGCTCTTTTTATGCCAAAAAAAATGAAATAATTTTTGGATACTCTCTTTTTCCATAATTATTTCATTTTACTACATTATAGCACTTGACAAATTATATTCAAGCAACTAAGTGAATAAGTTTGATTAATAAATTTTTATAATATTATATTTCTGTATATTTTTGCATATTTTTGTATATTTCTATAATTTTAACTATATTTGACTATCAATAAACTCTAATAACCTTGATTCAGTAAATTCATTTAAAATTGCTTCTAAGTAGTTATATCGGTTTATTACAGTTTGTTCATCTCGATTCCTGATTGCACATATATTATCTATTGAATATCTACCATCAATATCATCCTTTATTATCATCATACTAGCCTCATAATAAGACTTTTTTTCTTCTTTAATGTTGTAGTTGTTGTCTATGCTTAAATCACTATATTCTGGCGTTTTAAACATATATATGGCATAGGTAATGTTATTATATTTTTTTTCTTTATAAAATAATTTATCAGCTTTATAGTTCTCTTTGTATCTTAGATATTCTTCATCATAATTTAAAATATTATTGTCTAAACCATCATCATATATTTTAGTAATATTCTTTTTGTTATTACTATTAAGTATTTTTTTATATATAGAGTCAAAAGTAATTTTTCTCATTTCATTACTCACCTCACATCAAAACTATTATATCATTAATTTCATAAAACAAAGCACTAAAAATATTATTTATATTCTGCAATTTTAATCGGATCAATACTTATAAGTTTTTTCCCCTGATCTATAAGTTTTGAATTAATATTTTCTATCAAGTACTTTCCCTCATTTATCAAGTCAATGCTCTTTCCCTCTTTTTCATTAACAGTTTCACTTATAACATCTAAAATTGTTAAACCTTCCATATCTTCATTAATTAACAAGATTTTTTCAGCTACTTTTTTTGAGATACTGTCTAATAACATTTTATCATTATTTATTTTTTCAGTTATTTTCTGATTTTCTATTTTCTGTAATTCATTGTTTGTTATAAATATTTTTGTATTATCTGGGCATATATATAAATGTGTAGGAATATTTTTTATAGTTTCATTAAGAACTTCTAATCTTAGTAAATTAAACTCTTTATCCATATATTTTTCAACTAAACAATTAAAACTCAAATCTGTTTTATTATCCTTTTTATACAAATCATATAATACTTTAAATATTCTTTTTGCTTCTTTTTTGACTTCTCTATCAATCATATCCTCATAATCTTTTATTAAGTAATCCTTCATTAATGTTTCCTCCTAGTGAATATTTGTACTGCTTATTGATATATTATATTGTTTTTTATCAAAAATCAAGCATTTTCCTTTAACAAGTGTGTATAATTGTAAATGATGTGATACCAAAAAATCAGAAAAAATATTAATTCGAAAGTGATGCGTTAGCAGCACTTTT
>CAKPDJ010000020.1 GCA_934148875.1 uncultured Bacilli bacterium | reverse complement strand
AATACAAAGAAGAATGAAAAAAGAATTTCGAGAGAGTATTGAAAAAGGTAAAAAAGAAGAAAAAATAGAAATAGCTAAAAATATGTTAAAAAAAGGAATGGATATTTCTATCATTTCTGAATTAACCAATTTAGACGTAGACACTATTTCAACATTAAAATAAAAACAGTTAATACAATTTTACTTTTTTGTAAACAAACGCCTATTTAATTCATATATATAAATAGGTGGTAATATGGCAAAGGAAGATTTTAAAAGATTTGTTAGAAGTCATCCAGAGTTAGTTAATTATGTAAATAAAGGTACCATGAGTTGGCAAAAATTTTATGAAATGTATGATATATATGGAGAAAGTAATTCTATTTGGAAAGAATATCAGCCTACTAACCAAACTATAAACAATACTTCTACTTCTTCTACTACTAGCAAAAATAATACAGTAGGGGATACTTCATTAAAAGATTTATTCAACATGGTTAAAAAAATTGATTTAGATTCTGTTAGAAAAGGTGCAGAAGGATTACAAAAAGCTATCGCCTTAGTACAAGATTTTAGTTTAGGAAGTAAGCAAACTAACAATTATCAAGCTAGACCATTATATAAGCATTTAGAGGATTAATGACAGTAGAAACCCAAATTAAAATAAGAAATAATCCCTATTTATATCGTTATTTGAGGGATAATTCAAGTTGGTATAAAAATCTAAACAGGAATCCTGAATCAATTAAAGATATGGAAACAGAAATGAAGCAAGTTTATAAGCTAAATTTAACAGATAAAATAGATAATATAAGTCAAAAAATAGAAATGTTACGTACATTTATGGATATCTTAAAATAAGTTGGTAGACAATACCAATTTTTTTAATTATAATTAAATTGTGATGAAAATGAAAAAAATTAATGATAAAGTAGAAGAACTAATTGACATTTTAAATAATGACAGGAGAGTTAAAAGATTAAAAGTTTTAAAAAAAGAATTAAATAAGGATGAAGAATTAATATCAAAAATAGAATATCTAAAAAAATTAGATCAATATTCAGTCGACTATAGAAATTTAAAAAAAGAATTATTTCAAAATCCTAAATTTGTTGAATATAAAGAACTAGAAAACGAAATTAGTATTATAATTTTAGAAATAAACCGAAAACTAAAAAATTTAACTAACGAAAGGAGTTGCCATCATGAGAATAATTAGTGGAAAATATAAAGGCAAAAAAATTGATGGGTATGATATCGATGGCACCAGACCAACTCAAGATAGAGTAAAAGAAAGTTTGTTTGCCATGATTCAAGATGAACTATACGATTCAACCATTTTAGATCTATTTGCTGGAAGTGGTAATCTCGGCATAGAAGCTTTAAGTAATGGTAGTAAAAAAGCATACTTTGTCGACAATAATAATGAATGTATAAAAGTACTAAAAAAGAATATAGAAGGAATTAATACAGATAATTATCAGATTTTGAATGCAGATTATTTGAAAGCATTAAATCATTTTTCTCAGGAAAAAATAAAATTTGATATTATTTTTTTAGACCCACCATACAAGTTAGAATGTATATCTAACATTATAGAATTTGTAATTAATAATAATTTATTAAATAATAATGGCATCATTGTATGTGAATATGAATTTAATGATTTTAAAGACAACTATAGCGAATTAGAATTAATCAAAGAAAAAAAATACGGATATAAGAATATTCGTGTTTATAGGAGAGTAAAATGAAAATATATTTAGTAAGACACGGTGAGACTGATGCTAATAAAGATAAGATTATGCAAGGCCAAAGTCAAAACTTACAGTTAAATCAAAATGGTGTGATGCAAGCAACTAATTTAAAAAATAAATTAAAAGATATAAAGTTTGATGTATGTTTTACATCTCCTTTAATCAGAGCTTGGTCAACCGCCATGATTATTGCAGGAGAAAGAGTAGAAATTAAGGAAGATAAAAGATTAATAGAACGTTATTTAGGTAATTTAGAAAACAAAAACAGAAAATTATATAATGTTAATAAATATTGGAATTATGAATTAAATTCAAATGACGAAGATGTTGAACCTATTCAAGATATCTTTAAAAGATGTAATAGTTTTATAGAAGATATAAAAAATAATTATGATAATGACGCTATTATTTTAATAGTATCTCATGGAGCTATAACTAGATGTCTTCATCATATTTTAATAAATAGTGATTTAAATAAGAACTTAGTTGATTTTAAGATAGAAAATTGTTACTGTAAAGAGTATCAATTAAACAAAGGAGAATAATTATGAATTTTTGCAGAAAACAAGATATAATAGAAGAACAAAGACACCTTATTGGAATAGAACCAGTTATGGATATGAAAAACTTTGTATTGCTTTTACTTACTGATTTAGCCCGTAAATCTAAAATACATTACTTTAATAATCAAGAACTAATGACAGCTTGTTTGCCACTTAATTACTGTGAAATTATTGAAAAAATTATGTATGAGGAAAATGGTTGGGGTATTAAGTTTGCTGAATTAATTGATATATATTCATATTATGAATGTCAAAGTGATTGGGAGCAAAAACTTGGAAAAATCATTACAAAAGTAATAAAAGATGAATCACTAAGCAGCAATTTAATACTAGAACATAATTATATAGAAATACATTTTACTAAAGCGCAGATAGAAGAAATAAGAAACAGATTTGATGAAGACACCTTAATAGTAATGGATCACTTTTCGAATTTACTGAATGACAGTATTTTTACAAGGAGATGGCAAGTTACTAATAAAGAATCAGACAGATATATGAACCGTCTAAGGTATGAAATTGATATTTTTAATAAAAAAGACTTCCAATAAGAAAGCCAATTATATAAGGCTTTTTTTATTTTTTGAAAAAAGCAAAAAAACTTAGCATTCTTTGTTGACT
Source organism: uncultured Bacilli bacterium (assembly GCA_934148875.1). Taxonomy (GTDB): domain Bacteria; phylum Bacillota_I; class Bacilli_A; order RF39; family UBA660; genus Alloscybalousia. The sequence goes on along the minus strand of CAKPDJ010000020.1, from coordinate 19,441 downwards.
TTTGCTAATAATAAGAATATAATTATATTAGCACTTGGGAAATAGTAGTGCTAATAGGAGGTAAGTGATGCTAACAGATAGACAAAATCAAATTTTGAAATTAATAATTACTGAATATATTAAATCAGCAAGACCTGTTGGATCTAATTTAATATGTAAGGAATTAAAATGTTCCAGTGCTACTATCAGAAATGAAATGGCATCATTAGAGGAATTAGGACTCCTAGAAAAAACTCATACATCATCAGGTAGAGTTCCTAGTGAACAAGGATATCGTTATTACGTAGACCATTTAATGAAACCAAAAGAGTTAAATGGTGAAGATATGTTAAAACTTCAAATAATCTTTAACAACCAACAACTTGAATTAAATGATTATTTAAGTGAAAGTCTTAAACTAATTGCTGATATGACTAACTATACATCAATTGTATTAGGTGGTACTTCACATGATAATAAATTAAAAGAAATAAGCGTTGTGCCAATAGACAATGAAAACTTGATAGTAATTGTTGTTACGGATAAAGGTCATGTTGAAAATAAAAAGATAACTCTAAAGAATGTATCTCATGAAGAAATAAGAAAAACAGTCAATCTAATTAACGACTTAATAGTTGGCACCCCAATTGATGAAGTTAGCAGTAAACTTGAATTTGAAATTAAGCCAATTATTGGTAGATATGTAAAAGAACATGAAATTGTTTATAATACCTTCTATCAAGTATTTAAAGACTTTTCAAGTAAAAATGTTAATGTGGTTGGTAAAAACAATATATTAAAACAACCTGAATTTAACAGTGTAGATAAAATTAAAGATATATTTGGTAAATTAGATAATGAAGAACAAATCATTAATTCTATTGAGGAAGAAAATAACGATATAAAAATTTACATAGGCAAAGAAAACAATTTAGATGAAGAAGTAACAGTTATTAAAACTAAATATCATACTGATGATCAAGAAGGAACAATAGCCATAGTTGGCCCTAAAAGAATGGATTATGATAGAGTAGTAACTTTACTTGAATATATTAAATCCAACATTGAGGAATAAGGAGATAAGATGAATACAGAAGAAAAGGAAATAAAGAAAGATAATACTTGTTCTTGTGATGACAAAAATGGCGACAGTTGCGAAGGTGGTTGCAGCGAAAAACACGAATGTCACTGTAATCATGAAGAACATCACGAAAAAAAACATAAGCATAAGGAAAATCACGAGTTAGAAGAAGCTAATAAGAAAATTATAGAACTTCAAGAAAAACTTATGTATAGTCAAGCAGACAGTATTAACTATCGTAAAAGAAAAGATGAAGAAACAGCTAATATGCTTAAATATGCTAATCAAGATTTACTGCTAGATATGGTAAATATGATTGAAAACATGGATCGTGCAGCTAATGTAAAAACAGAAAGTGAAGAAAGTAAAAAAATTCAAGATGGCATTAAAATGGTAAGCAATCAGTTTAAAGACATCTTAAAAAAATATGGTGTTGTAGAGATTGAAGCCCTTGGTTATCCATTTGATGAAGATTATATGGAAGCCATGATGGTTGATAATGATCCTACAAAACCTAATGAAATGGTACTAGAAGTACTTATGAAAGGTTATAAATATAAAGACAGAATATTAAAACATGCCGTTGTTAAAGTTAACCAAACTGAAGAAAACAAAAATGAGAAAGGAAATGATTAATTATGAGTAAAATTATAGGTATAGACTTAGGTACAACTAATAGTTGTGTAGCCGTATTAGAGGGAGGAGCTGCCACTGTTATTCCAAATCCAGAAGGAAACCGTACAACTCCATCTGTAGTATCTGTTAAAAAAGGTGAAAGAATAGTAGGTGATGCTGCCAAACGTCAAGCATTAACTAATAAAGATACAGTTTCATCTATTAAAAGATTAATGGGTACAAGTGAAAAAGTAGAACTTGATGGTAAGAAATATACACCAGAGGAAGTTTCTGCTATGATTTTGTCTTACATGAAAGATTATGCTGAAAAATATTTAGGAGAAAAAGTAACGAAAGCTGTTATTACAGTTCCTGCTTACTTTAATGATAGCCAACGTCAAGCTACTAAGAATGCTGGTAAGATTGCTGGCTTAGATGTTGAAAGAATTATCAATGAACCAACTGCAGCAGCTCTTGCATTTGGACTTGATAAACAAGACAAGAACCAAACTATCTTAGTATATGACTTAGGTGGAGGTACATTTGATGTATCTATTCTTGAACTTGGTGATGGTATATTTGAAGTTAAATCTACAGCTGGTAATAATAAACTTGGTGGAGATGACTTTGATAAATGCTTAATGGATTATATTGTTAGCGAATTCAAGAAAGAAAACGGAATTGATTTAACAAAAGACAAACTAGCAATGCAAAGATTAAAAGAAGTAGCAGAAAAAGCAAAGAAAGACTTATCTGGAATGACTTCAACTCAAATTTCTGCACCATTTATTTCACAAGGAGAAGATGGACCGCTTCATATTGATATGACAATTACTCGTGCTAAATTCGAAGAATTAATTCATGATTTAGTACAATCTACTCTAGAACCAGTTAGAAAAGCTTTAAAGGATGCTAAACTTGATAAGAAAGATATCGATAAAGTTATTTTAGTAGGTGGATCTACTCGTATTCCATGCGTTCAAGAATTAGTTGAAAAAGAATTAGGACAAAAACCATCTCATGAAGTTAACCCTGATGAAGCAGTTGCTATGGGTGCTGCTATTCAAGGTGGAGTATTAACTGGTGAAGTTAACGATATCGTCTTACTTGATGTTACACCATTATCACTTGGTATCGAAACACTAGGTGGCGTTATGACAGTATTAATTCCAAGAAATACAACAATTCCAACTTCTAAATCTCAAGTATTCTCAACTGCAGCTGATAATCAACCAGCAGTAGATATTCATGTACTTCAAGGTGAAAGAAGTATGGCTAACGGCAATAAAACTTTAGGTCACTTCCAATTAACAGGAATTCCTGCTGCACCTCGTGGTGTACCACAAATTGAAGTTAAATTTGATATTGATGCTAATGGTATTGTTAATGTTACAGCTAAAGACCTTGGAACAAATAAAGAACAATCAATCACTATTACTTCAAGTACTAACTTAAGTGATGAAGAAATTGACAGAATGAGAAAAGAAGCAGAAGAACATAAAGCAGAAGACGAAAAACGTAAGGAAGAAGCTGACACTAAAAACGAAGCAGAACAATTAGTATTCCAAACTGAAAAATCATTAAAAGATTTAGGTGATAAAGTAGAATCTAAAGAAAAAGAAGAAATTGAAAGCTTAATTAAAGAAGTTAAAGAAGCTATTGATAAAAATGATATCGATGAAATTAAATCTTCAAAAGATAAACTTCAAGAAAAAGCTATGGCCCTAGCTACTAGAGTTTATGAAGAAGCTGCAAAACAACACCAATCAACAAATACTGAAGAAGCTAATGACACATCATCAAATAATAATGATAGTGATGTTCATGAAGCAGAATACGAAGAAAAATAATTAAATAAATTTAAAAATTTAAGTTCTAGCATCTAAGCTAGGACTTAAGTTTTTGTCTATATAAATAAGGAGAAAAAATGGAAAAAGAAATATTACGTAGTGAGCAAAAAAAAGAAAACACTTGGGATCTTGAAAAAATATATCCAAGTATTAACGACTACCAACAAGACTACAATACTGTTAAAAGTCTAATGAATAAAATTAGTAGTTATAAAAATCACATCTTAGATAGTAGTAAATCCTTATTAGAATTATTAGAATTAGATCAAAAAACAGAAAGAATTATAAGTAAAATGGCTAATTATGCCTATCGCAAATATGATGAGGACTTATCAAATACCAGTAGCCAAGAGCTAGTTGGTAATTTTGATAAATTATATGCTGAATATAGTGAAAATGGCTCATTTATAGTTCCAGAAATATTAAACAGTAATTATGAATTAATAGAAAAATATATTGGTGAAGAAGCCAAACTAAAAGATTATGAATTATTATTAAAAAGAATATTTAGAAATAAGCCTCATGTTTTATCAGATAAAGAAGAAAAAATAATATCATCAATGCAATTAATAGCTGGTGAACCAGAAAAAATTGCTGGCATTATCAGAAACTCTGAATTACAGTTTAAATCAATAAAAGATGAAAATGGAAAAGAAGTTAAACTTAATAATGAAAATTGTATGATCTATTTAAGAAGTAATGATAGACGTGTTAGAAAAGATACATTTGAAGCATTATATAGTTCATACAGTAAATATAAAGAAACTTTAGCAGAAACGCTTCAAGGACACGTAATGGTACTTTCTAATTCATCTAAATTAAGAGGCTTTAAAAGCAGCAAAGAGGCAAGTCTATTTTCAAACAGAGTAAGTACTAAAGTATATGATAATTTAATTAAAGTAGTTCATGATAGAATGAATGTTGTTTATGATTACTTTAAACTCAAAAAAGATGTTTTAAAGCTTGATGATTTTTGCTTATATGACGCTTATGTAAATTTGGAAAACGGATTAAGTAAAAATTATACTTATGAAGAGGCAAAAAACATAGTATTAGATGTAGTAAAAGTATTTGGAAAAGACTATCAAGAAAATATCCAAAAAGCATTTGATAATCGTTGGATAGATATTTATCCTAATAAATCAAAAAGGGGCGGAGCTTATTCATCAGGTAGCTATGATACTGTTCCATATATACTTCTCAACTTCCAAGGTAAGTATAATGATGTGTCAACATTAATTCATGAACTTGGTCATTCTATGCATAGTTATTATTCTAATAAAAACAATCCTTATCTATATAGTGGATATAAAATATTCGTTGCAGAGGTAGCATCTACCGTTAATGAAATGTTATTAAATTACTATATGTTAGAACACGCTAGTAGCAAAGAGGAAAAGAGAGCTATACTTAGTGAGATGATGGACTTATTTAAGAGTACTATTTATCGTCAAACTATGTTTAGTGAATTTGAAGATTTCATCTTTAACGAATATGAAAAAGGTAATGTTCTAACAAACGAAACACTATGTAACAAATATTATGAATTAAATAAAGAGTATTTTGGAAATGATGTTATCATCAATGATGAAATTAAGTACGAGTGGGAAAGAATTCCACATTTATATTATGATTTTTATGTATATCAGTACGCAACAGGATTATCTGCAGCATGTTATATTGTAAATAGGATTAGAAATAATGAAGAAAATGCTGTTAGCGATTATTTGAAATTCCTATCTACTGGTGATTCAATGGATCCAATAGATGAACTAAAGGTAGCTGGAGTAGATATGGAAGATGAGAGTGTCATTAACAAAGCTATCGATATGTTTCAAGATATAATTAATCAATATAAATCCTTGAAGTAAGAGGTGAATAAGATGGATAAAAAAGATTATTATGAGGTGCTAGGGGTATCAAAAAATGCATCTCAAGATGAAATAAAAAGTGCCTTTAGAAAATTAGCTAAAAAATATCATCCTGATGTAAGTAAAGAGCCTGATGCTGAAGCTAAATTTAAAGAGGTACAAGAAGCTTATGCCGTTTTATCTGATGAAGATAAAAGACGTCAATACGATCAATTCGGCCATGCTGCATTCCAAAATGGTGGAGGCGCTGGTGGAGCCGGAGGTTTTGGTGGCTTTGACTTCTCAGGTTTTGATTACGGTGATATTTTTGATAATATCTTTGGTGGCTTCGGTGGAGGCTTTTCAAGTGGTCGCAGTAGTAGTCGTGCCCGTCGTGGTAGTGATTCACTAATGCGCATGAAATTAACCTTTGAAGAGGCTGTGTTTGGTTGCAAAAAAGACATTGATTTAGATGTAGTAGAAGAATGTAGTGAGTGTGATGGTAAAGGTGGCTTTGGTGAAGAAACATGTGATAAATGTCATGGTAGTGGAACCATTACCACTGAACAACACACTATTTTAGGAAGTTTTCTTTCTAAAACAACATGTAATAAATGTGGTGGAACTGGTAAAACATATCAAAAAACCTGTACACATTGTCATGGCAATGGTCGTGTAAAAGTAAATAAGGAATTAGAAGTTAAAATACCAGCAGGTGTTGACAATGGAAGCAGATTAAAATTATCTGGTAAAGGTAACAGTGGTTCTAATGGTGGACCTAATGGAGACTTGTATATTGAATTTGTAGTAGCAGAACACGACTTTTATGTTCGTGATGAAAACGATATATATATTGAAGCCCCTATAACAGTTACTGAAGCCATATTAGGATGTAAAAAAGAAATCCCCACTTTATATGGTAATGTAACCCTAACTATTCCAGCTGGCTCCGAATCAGGCGAAAAACACCGTATTAAAGGCAAAGGCATTAATAACGAAGCTACACATAAAAAAGGTGATATGTATATAGTTCTTAAGATAGTTACCCCTAAAAAACTAACCAAAGAACAAAAACGTTTACTTGAAGAATTAAACAATACCGATTTAACTGATGATAATGACATTAAAAATTTTGATAAATTTGTAAAAAGAAATAAATAAGAAACATGATCATTGTTTCTTTTTGTTTTTTATGTTAACATTAAAATGAGGTGAAAATAAATGTTTAACTTTAACAAATTAAAAAACGTAATCAGCAATGGAGTTAAAGATTTAGTAGAAGATACTAATTTAAACGAAATAAAAAATGCAATTGAAAATCCTAATGCTAATAACATTAAAAGTCTTTTCAATGATAATAATCAATCCACATTAGTTCAAGCAAGTACTACACAGACAAATAACACAAATCAAATAATTCCAACTACAACTATAAATACAGCTGATGAATACACAGAAGTTGAAATATTTGGTAATGCTAAATTAAAATTTAAATTAGCCAATCCAACATATTTTTGGAATAGTAATGATAATTGTGGTGCTGCTGAAATTGATACTGTGTATGTAGTTTCTAAAAACGGTACTGAAAATGCTAATGCATTACAAGGGTATGAAATATCAGGAATTACATTTCAAACCAGTGATGACGTAGTTTCAAGTGAGACGCAAATAAAAAATAATATTAAAAATTGGTTTATGATTAATAACACTATAGTAGAAAATATTAATCATAATGTTTTTTCAAAACATGTAAAAGCTGAATCTGATAAAGTATATTATGAATCTTATAGTTTTAGTTTTAATAATGGTGAATTTGATGTGTATTATTCGGTAGTATTAACTTTATATAAAAATAAATATACACTTGATGAATGTTCAAAAATTGTAGCAGAGTATCATAATATAATTAAAACAACTGAATTAATAAAATAATAAAAACAGTATCAAACACGATACTGTTTTTATTGTCGAAAATATTTGAAATTTCTTTTTGAATTTTTAAAATACATTAAAGCATTATTCATTATTTCTTTATGGGTTAATCACTAAACGATATATGATACCATCGATTTCATCATTGCAAATTGGTTCCGTTGTATAAAGAGCAATTTCCATAATATCTAAAAAATTTTTAGAAACAATTTTGACCATCATGCCTCTTTCACTAGAACTTTTTCAATAAAGTAAATCTTTTTTCCATACTATTTTTCGCTTTTCAATTTATCTAATTTTTCATATATTTGTTTTAACATTCTTTCATTAGGTGAAGTGTCTTGTGGTTTAAAATATTTTTTATTAATTATATTATCTGGTAAATATTGTTGAACTACAAAATGATTAGGATAATCGTGAGGATATTTATATATTTCAGAATGAATTTTAATTGTATCAGGTATATCACCACATCTTCCAGTTTCAAAATCACTTATAGCTTCATCAAGGGCTACATGTGAAGAATTAGATTTAGGGGATAAAGCCATCTGAACAATTATATCAGCTAAAGGAATTCTAGCTTCAGGTAACCCAACCAGTTCACTAGCCGAAATTGCTGCCATAACTCTAGGCCCAATATCTGGATTAGCTAAGCCAATATCTTCATAAGCAATAACACTCATTCTACGATAAATACTATCCAAATCTCCAACAGCTATTAATCTAGCTAAATAATGAAGAGAAGCGTTAACATCACTACCACGAATAGATTTCTGAAATGCTGAAAGCAAGTCATAATGACCATCTTCATCTTTATCAAAAACTAAAACAGGTTTATTATTAATTTCTTTAAGTAAGTCTATAGTAATTTTTTTATCACTACTAGAATAATAGGCAAGTTCTAATAAATTATAAGCATATCGTAGATCGTTACCAGCTAAACTAGCAATATATTTAATAGCATCATCCTTTATTTTAATACCATCCAAATCTGGATGTTTAATAGCTCTTTTAATACCCAAAACAATATCGTCAGTAGTTAAATCTTTTAATTCAAATATATGACATCTACTACGAATAGCCGGATTAATCTTAAAATAAGGATTAGATGTTGTCATACCAATTAAAGTGATTAAACCACTCTCAAGTTGAGGAAGGAGTAAATCTTGCTTATCCTTATTCAAACGATGAATTTCATCCATAATAAGCACTAAACCGTCATACATTTTTGCTTCCTCTACAACTGTATCAAAATCTTTCTTATTATTCATAGTAGCATTCAAAAAGCGGTATCTAACACCCAAATCTTTAACTATTGCGTTAGCTATTGAAGTCTTACCAATACCTGGTTTCCCATATAAAATCATTGAAAATAATTTCTTATTTTCTACTAAATTTCTTAATATTTTACCTTTTCCCAATAAATGTTGTTGTCCTATAACTTCATCAATAGAATTAGGGGCAAGTTTTAAAGCTAATGGTTTTTCCATATACATCACCACAATTAATATTGTACCAAAAAAAGTACTAATAATAAACCAAAAAGCACTCTAAACTTAATTAGAATGCTTTTTTTCGTATATAATTGTACCAGTAAACATAATTAATGAAATAATAGATACAATTTTCCCTAAGTCAGAGTAGGGTGCTTTAAACTTTAACTCAATATTGTGTTCTCCTTTAGTAATAGGAAAACCAATAAACATATCATTTACCATTTCTATATCAATTTTCTTTCCATCAACATACAAAGTAAAACCATTATCATAAGGAATAGTAAATATAAAATATCCATCATCTAAACTATTAATACTTCCAGTTATTATATCACCCTTAGTATTATTATAATCAATCTTAAATGGTACTATATCATTACTTCTATCAAAAAAACTATTAGGTACTTTATATATTTCTATATCAGCTATTTCATAAATACCATTACTAAACTCTATATTTATCTCATCTATATTTTCATTACTTGATATAACATAATTAAATACCTCGTTATTATTATAATATCTCCAAGTATATGATAACAAATTACTAACACCATTAATAGTAATAGAAGCATCACCATCTTTACGTTTTGGTGTATTAGTTAACTTAAATCTAATAACGAGACTATCATCAGTTATTTTATCATTTAAAGTTAATACCATTTTACCATTTCCAAGACTTTCAACATAATAGCCATTTCTAGTCTTATTATAAGTAATATTTTCAGTAGAACTAACCTTATAATTTAAGTTTATTTTATGACCAACAAATTTTAAATTGGCATTACTAGTATTACCATCAATAATAATATTAGTATTATAAGCCTCTAATTGTTCCAAATAAGATAATTCATCATATTCAGTTCTATTTAATAAATGATTACTACTAAAACCAATAGGGTAGGCATTTTTATTTTCAAAAAGATTAGCGTCAGTATATTCTTTAATCTTATAATATCCATAAGGTGCATCACCATCAGTCAGTAAATAACGAACACCCATAAATTTTTCAAAAAACAAATTATCAGTTTGTCCAAGCATAAAATAATTGCGGTATTTTTGATTATTATTAAAAGTAGAAAGATAATTATTTAAGTAATTAGGATTAGAAGTAGAAGAATAAATAGTAGTTCTATAATCCAGTTTACCATAAGAATAATTAAGACCATTTAACTCACTAATATTATCTTGATAACGATATAAGCTTTCTGTATCCTTATTCAAATATTCAGAAACATCATAATTATAATAAGAATACTGTTTATTATAATCATCAATACTAACTAACTTATCACTTATATTATTAAATAAAAATATTAAATAACTAGCTACAACAATAGGAATAAGTATATAATCCTTTTTCTTCTTATCATATAACCATAGTAATAATAGAGTAACAGCTAATTCAATATAGTAATAATAATATCTAAAATTATTTTTAATACCAATTAATAATAAACTACTAATTATAGAGCCTAAAATAAGCCATTTCCAAGACTTTTTCTCTCTAGGTAATAATTTAATCATACTAGCTATCAAATAAAGTCCTAGAGGTAAATACGGTATAAATCCTTTACCATTAAAATATAAACCGCCATTAAGTATATAATTAATAAAAGGAAAACTAATAATAATAGCTAATATAATAGATATAACTTTATATTCTTTCTTAGAAAACAAAATATGATAAACAAGTGTTAACCAAAATATAGCTACTAATCCCATTCCATAAGTTCCATACATAATAAAACCTAATGTAACATGTGGAATAAAAGATGATAAACTAAGGGTTATAGAACTACTATTTCTACCATTCAATATAACATATATAACTGGTAACAGTAAAATACTAGCCAAAAGTATACCTATAATAATTCTAAATAAAAATACACTCATTTTTTTAATAAAATCTTTAATAATAAATTTATCACATTTACCAAGGTATAAAAACAAGCCATATATAATACATGAAATAATTCCTGATACACTATAATAATAACTAGACAGTATCATCAAAAAAATATTAATAATGAGTAAAAAACTCTTATTAGAATCAAAATATCTTTTAACACCCATTAAACTCAATATTAAAAAAGGCATATAATTCATAAACATAATATGTCTATGACTATGAAAAATGAAACTACTTGAGAATAAAAATAATAATGATACAAAAAAACTAAGTTTATTTGAAAAGTCATTTTGCTTTAAAAAGTGATAAAATAATACTATTGATGCAACAACTATTATAATACTAGTGACTATTATATAAGTATTCATTGGTATAAATGGTAACAAATAAGATAACATAATAACAGGACTATATAGTCCATAATAAGCTAAATAGAATATATTTTGTCCTGAACCTAAATGACTAGCGAAATTAGGAAATAAATTACCAGTTTCATAAAACAAATTTCTAAAATAGTTAGGGAATAATGTATGCTGGTTAACCCAATCAACCTGTGATCCATATACATATTGAAATCTAGTAATTATTAAAAATTGTATTAAACTAAGTAATATTAAGGCAATTATATATTTTTTATTATCATTTATATTTTTAATCTTATTTATTAACTTACTCATTTTTACCACCTAATCTACATTTTACTACATCCACCTTTAAATAGCAATTACAGATAGTTATTAGCTTAAAATATGGTATAATACATATAGGTGGTAGCATGAAAAAAGGTATTTTAATAAATAATTCTATTAATGAATATCTAGATAGTTTAATAGCAGAAGTGCATCTATCAAAAAATACGCAACTAGCTTATTCAAATGATTTGGATAAATATAAAGAATATCTCGAAAAAAGCGATATTTTTAAAGTAGAAGAAATAAAAAAAGAAGATATATTTAGTTTTTTAGAATATTTGAAAAAGAAAAATCTAAAACCACAAAGCATAGCTCACTATTTAACAAGTATCAAAAATTACCATAAGTTTCTATTGCAGAATGAATATTTGGATAAAGATATTGCCGAGAGTATAGAAAGACCAAAGCTAGTAAAAAAGTTGCCTAATACTTTAACAGTAGAAGAAGTTGATAAACTATTAGATATCAGAACTGTTACCCCATTTGACTATCGTAACAAATGTATGTTAGAATTACTTTATGGCACAGGCCTTAGAATTAGTGAATTATTATCTTTAACTATTAATGATATAGACACGATTAACTGTACTATTCGTTGTATTGGTAAAGGTAATAAGGAAAGAATTGTACCAATTAATGACTATGTGATTAAAGCATTAAATTCATACTTAGAAGTGCGACCAGTTCTACTAAAAAATAAGAAAACAAAGGAATTATTTTTAAATAGTAGGGGAGAAAAGTTAAGTAGGGAAGGATTTTTCAAAGAACTTAAAAAAATACTACTAAAAAAAGGATTAAATCCGAATGTTTCACCACATACTTTAAGACACAGTTTTGCTACTCATTTACTTGAGTATGGTGCTGATTTAAGAGTAATACAAGAAATGCTAGGACATAGTGATGTATCAACTACTAGAATATATACTCATATTACTAATCAAAAGGTAGCGCAGGATTATAAAAAATATCATCCTAGAAACGAGGAAGAATAATTATGAAATTTAAAAGAATATTTTTAATGGTTTTAGACTCATTAGGTGTTGGTGAAGCACTTGATGCTAACAATTATGATGATAATGGTTCTAATACTTTAGGACATATCAGAGAAAACTATGATTTGTTTGTACCAAATTTAAAAAAATTAGGATTTTTAAACACTATTAATATGGATGAAAACATTGATGTAGATGCATATTACACAATAGCTAGACCAACTAATCCTGGTAAGGACACACTAAATGGACATTACGAAATAATGGGTGTTAAAAACGATATTCAATTTAAGTCTTTTCTAACGAACGGTTTCCCTAGAGAATTGTTAGATGAAATTGAATTTGCTACAGGACGTAGAATTATTGGTAATAAAAATTGTAGTGGTAAAGAGATAATAAATGAATTAGGTGAAAGACAAGTCGAATCTGGAGCATTAATTATTTATACCTCAAATGGTTCAAATCTACAAATAGCTGCCCATGAAAACAGCATACCTGTTTCAAAATTATATGAGTATGCTGAAAAAATAAGAAAAATTACACTAAGAGAAGAATGGAAAGTAGGTAGGGTAGTAGCAAAACCATTCACTGGTAGACCAGGGAATTATCGATTTACTAATGAAAATCAGGTATATGCTGTAAAACCACCTACTATGAGTATAATGAACTTTTTAAAAGAAAATAATTATAGTGTAATTTCTATTGGAAAAATTGATGATGTTTTTGACCATGAAGGAATAACTAAAACAATTAAAGCCAAAAACAATCAAGAAGCATTGAACAAATTAAATGATATTATGACTAAAAACTTCACTGGACTATGTGCTGTAAATTTAAATGACTTTGATGCAGAATATGGACATAAAAGAGATGTAGAGGGTTATGCTAGAGCGATAGAGGAACTAGATGTAGAAATACCAATGGTTTTAAATAAACTTGAAACAGACGATTTATTAATTATTACAGCTGATCATGGCTGTGATCCAACATTCAAAGGAACCGAACATACTAGGGAAAATGTTCCTGTAATTATATATGGTAGAAATTTAAAAGAGCCAAAAAAATTAGATATACTAAATTCTATGGCCGATATTGGTGCAACTATCGCTGAGAATTTTGAAGTAAATAAACCATTCATTGGAGAAAGCTTCTTGGATAAATTGAAATAGAAGAGTGGAGTAGAGTAGAAAAAAAGAGGATACTATTCCTCTTCTTTTTTCTTGCATTCGCATCTAAAACTTTTACATGCTGTTTCTTTACTATCTGTAGCTTCATCTTTTTTACAGTTGCAATCAACTTTTATTTCATCAAGCGTACAATCTCCGCAATTTTGAAAGTCGCATGATTCTACATCGCACTTAATTTTCTGATTACTCTTCTTCATTATTATAACCTCCATTTTTATTATTACCCTTCCCCTATTTTTTTATTCATAAAAAGAGTAGAACGTACTACAAATGAAGCTTCATAATTTGAATCGAGATATTAAAAGATGGACAATTTATCCACCTTGAATTAAATTAGAATATAGTTAAGCAATAATCAATTTATGTGAAATAGAATTTACTTAACTAAGTTAAGTATAAATAAAGATACAAATTGAATCTAGTTACAGTTAAAGTTATTTTTTTAAATTTAATTATAACAAGATTACTTATCAATAATTAAATTGATTATAATAAAATAAGAAATAATATATAATTAAAATTAATAAGCAATTATATATAAATTACATAAAATGTATATAAATAATTATCAATATTCATCTAATTTATTGCATTATATAACTTCGTATAATTGATGTTATGTTAACTAATTTATTTTTTTACTATTCCTGATGTTGCCTTTTAGAATTCTTTTCTTTTTCTCTGTCTTTAAACTTATTTCTTCTAGAATTAATAAAGGTACTAAAGTAAATTGTATGACTAGCTGCAACGACAAACATGTTGTTCAAATCATTTTCTAATAATAAATTTAATAAATCAGCATATTCATAAATCTCATTATCAATAATTAAACTAGTTAAATCTTTTAAAATTTTTTGAACTTCGGTTTGAGTTAGTGCGTTAACATTTGAAACATCAAAACCATTTATAAATATTCTATCCCTATCATCATATTGATATTTTTCAGGGTTATCCAAGTGAAGATGATAACGGTACATTCCTTTTATACTTTCTAATTTAATTGGTATTGTACCATTTACTTTGTCGCAAACATTTTCTTTAACGTTTTTGGCAGTAGTAGTATTACCATATTGACAAATCACGTGATAATGTGTTTTTTTACTCTCCCCTGTTGGGTTTATATCCTTATCGTGTAATGGACTAATAGCAAAGGGCAAACCTGTTTTTTCTAAAATTTCAAACCAATCTACAGGCATACTCTCAGGATACATAACAAAAGCCCAGTTTCTTCCCTTTATAGACATTTTTTATCCTCCTTAACATAAATTAATTGGTAATTACCATGATGATAAGTTTCCAAATGTACAAATAACTCCCCCAAATGCAAAAAATCACTTTTATAATCTTTAATAAAAGAAATTCCGCCTTTTAAAAATTTAACTCTAATTTTATAATAATAAATCATAATTACCTCCATTTTTTGTATTGTGAGTACATTTTACCCCTACGAGTGCATGATTTTGTCACGCATCACCCATTGGGGGGTGTCGTAGTAACCCCCCTACTCTTTTTTTAAAAATCAAAGATAGTTAATTGATTTTTTTTGAAAAATTCTTCTTGTTCTCGTTTTCTTTTGGTGTATAAAGCTATTTCTTGATTTACTGCAGTAATACAAGATATAATTTCAGGTTTAAGCCACTCACTGGCAGAATTATAATAAAATTTAATTAAATTATTTTTCACAATATTTAAATCTCTAATATATTTTTTTAAATCATTCATAATAATAAACCTCCGTTTAAATTTCTATAAAAACACAAAGAAAAGTTTTCTTTTCTTCGCCCTGGGGCAAGCCCCGAAGTCAGCTTTTTTGCTGGCTTCTCCCCGTGTTTAATTGCTACGCAATTGTTTATGACACTTCGTGTCTATTGATAAGAATAAGCTAACGGAGTTAGCTTTCCCCACATACCGAACCGTGCGTTGCCAAAGGCAACCGCACTTACTTCCAGTACGATATTTGAACTGTTGGAATTAAATTGAGTACCCAGATGAAACCATTCCACACGTGTTTGATGTTATAAATTACAGTCATAGCAACAGCACAGGATATCCATAATCTTAAGTTAATAAAGATATTTATGAGCCCTAAAGACCCTAAAATACCATTAAATATAAATTCTAATGTAGTATTTACCTCACTAGGCAAAGTAGGTAAATTAAATGGAATTAAATTTATAATTCCAGATAATAAATTAAATAAAGCTTCTAAAATCATTCTTTACCACCACCTGTAAAATTTTCCCAACATTTAAACAAACCTTTAGATAATAAAGCTACACACAAACAATCAGTAACATACTTAAATGGCTTAAAAATATTAAGACCTTCACTTATATCTATTTCCTGAGCATTCCAAAATTTATACCCAAAAATATCAATACTAGGTAATGAAATACTTGTTACATCTTCCCATGTTGCATTGGCTAAATTTAATGTAAAATTTATAATAGACATAGGTATTTCAGCAATAAAACCTAGTTTACTTTCAATTGAATTTACAAAATTATTTATAAAATCCATATTATCTGGAATAAATAAAGATTTTAAAGCATTTAAAAGTAAATCAACAATTTTTTTTGGTAAGTTTAAAACTGTATCAGCTACATTTCTTAAAGTTCCTAAAATACCTTTCCTGGTATTTTCAGCTTCATCTAGTTTATCGTTTGTTTCCTGTTGATTTTTGTTTTGATTATCGATTATGTTTTGTGTGTTATCATTATCAGTTATTTCACTAGATGGGAAAATTGTATAATCTTTGAAAGAAAACCAAGTCCAAGTATTATTTCTTCTAATAAATTTAATATTCGCAAAACCTTGCGTATTATCAGAACCATCAATTGTAAAATCAAAAGTAAATGTTATTGATGTACCAACTGCAACAGTTCCATCGCTCATAGTATGGGCACAAATATCGCCATATTTCCAGTTAAATTTTTGAATTGCTAAACCAGTTGCACCATTTATTGTATAAGAATCATAATCAGGGTCCATAACACAATATTCAGCAACAATTCGCCACTTTTCTCCAGGTTTAAAAGTTTGATTAATGTTATAATATCCAAAAACTAAAGTTGAATAATTGGAATATGCGCCGCTAAGACCTGGACTTTGAGAACCAACTGAAGTTTTAGGCGAACCGCTTGGAAGTGTAACAGTGGTAAATAAATAATCATACAAATCATTCTCTGCGTTGACAGTATCAAATAGAAAAAATAAACTAAAAACACTTAAAAAAATTAATAAATATTTTTTCATAATAAATGATTAATCAATACAATAAGAACTACAAATATAAATGCATATAAGTAAATATATTGTGTTGATACTCCTTTCTTAAAAATATTGTTTCCTGATACAGAAAAATCTTCATCAATTCCAGTTGTATAATTCGTTGTATAGCTATTATTTCCATAAATATAATCAACTTTTAAATAATTACCATCACTATCAATTCCAAAATAACACTCGCGATAATAAGAATTTCCGTAATTGCATTTATAAGGAAAATATTGATATGATTTAGAACCATCAAAATAATTATTAAATAAATCGTGATATTGACTGTTTATCGTATAATTATCATCTGCCACATAACTTTGAGCATTCACAGGACTAACTGTAAGAACTAGTATTATTGACAATACCGACATAATTATCCATTTTTTTGTATGTATCATAATTTTTATAATCTTCCTTTCTATGGAAAAAGAAACTTGTTTTCAATTTATTAAACTTCAACTCGCCATCTTTTTCTTTAGTTTCAAACGCATTAATTAAATAATTCAATTGAAATATTCCAAAATAATTTTTACAAATAATAACGTTTTTAATCTGTTCCCTTAATGGCTTAGCCATTCTAGAGTAAACTTGTGAAGTACCTAAAATTAACTTTCTTTGTTTTCTTTGTTGTGAAAGCTCTACTATAATACTTAATGGCACTCCTTTACTCTCTAATGAATTTAAAATTAAATGTATTTCATCTAAAATATAAATAACACCATAAACTCCATTTTCAATTTTAAAATCTTCAAAACCAGTATATTTTTTTACTTTGTTTGGGCATTTAAAATTAAACTCAATATTAGTAATAACTAAAGCTCTAGGGTAATCCTTAATTATTTTTTCAGCATAATGTATCATACTTAAAGACTTACCTGAACCTTGGGGACCACAAAAAATATTAATACCTGTAGTAACCATTTCGCCTGGTATTCTATTTTTCATTTTCCAAACTTGAGCTTTTAACCCTTGAATTATATTAAATTGTTTTTCTAAATACTCATTCATTACAAATTAACATCCTTTCCAGACATAGCACCTACAATAAATTTATAAGCCTTAATACCAAGAGCCCAAGCAAGAGAATATGGAGCACATACTTTAACAATTTCAATAAATGATAACATTGCTTCATTCACTAAAAACACCACCTTTCTTTAAAAAATAAAAAGAGGAGTTCCCTCCCCTTTCCTATTACACATTACCGTTTTTACCTGATAAAGCATTTTTAACAAAGTTATAACCTTTACGAGCGAATTTCCAAGCAAAGATACCAACAATACCAGCACCTATTATTGATGCAACAGTAGTAGCAACCATACTTAGAGTGATTTTTTCAGTAATAGCAGTAGAAATACCACTAACGAATTCACCTACTCCAAATTCGCCATCCATTAATAATCCCAAATATTTCATATTTTAGGCTCCTTTCTATTTATTTAATTTTTGTAAAAAAGAAATTAATTTCTTTAATACCTTTTTTCTTAGTGGCACTTTGTTTTTCTTAAGATACACATTTGGAATAATATCTATAATTTCATGATTATATTGATTGATATAACCAATATAATAATTTTTATAAAATCCTTTGATTATCTTGTGATAATATGTGTCTTTGCTTAAATTGTGCCATACAACAATGATATACATTTAGATTACTTCCAGAAATTTGTATCTGGCTTTTCATCTAATTTTTGAGTATTAGATTGAGTTAATTTTAATAACTCTAGCTCAGCAGGTTCTAAGAAAACTATTTTTTTTAATGTATTTGTTAATTGAATTTCTAAAGCAGTATAAGGCTTACCACTCTTTTTTCCTATTCCCTCTACTAATGTAGCTTTAACTTCCATTTCTTGAGTCCTCCTTTTTTCAAATATTTTAGAAAGCTAACTCAAAATAAGGCAAAAATGAATTAGCTTTAGAAAAGTGGAGTAATTCCACAATTCATAATTAAATTATATGTCGGATTTTTCCACAAGTCAAGAATAAAATGTGGAATTTTGCGACAATTGTAATGAGGCGAGAAAAAATGATAGGAAAAATAATAAAATATATGAGAACTCAAAATAATATCAGTCAAGAAAAATTAAGTTTAATAACAAATATAGGAAGAAGTACTATAAGCGATTATGAACGTGAAAAAACAGATATTAATTTTGAAAATATAAATAGAATTGCAGAATTGTGTGATTATGAAATTATTTTTAGAAATAAAAAAACACATGAAGAAATAACAGTTAAAAATATTGAAAGAAAAATATAATAAAAAAAAGACCATTTTAAGCCATTTTAAGACTTATTTTGGTCTTTTTTAGTAATTATATTAGAATAATAGTAAAAATCGCTCTATTGGACTAATTTAAAGCCACAAGATATTATGCGAAGTTATATCTTCTTGAGAATTGATGTTATGTTAACTAGCAACTTATAAAAATAAGGAATTAATAAATCACTTTTTATATACTTTCTTTACATCCTTCACCATATATATACCAAAAAAAGAACAAAAGAATAAAAATTTTAATTTTTATTCGCCTTGGTAGTTGCCTCCCAAGTTTCCTACTTCACAGATAGAG
>CAKPDJ010000019.1 GCA_934148875.1 uncultured Bacilli bacterium | reverse complement strand
AGTATAGAAGAATTAGAGACTGAGTTTAAGGAAGATGGTAATTATATGAAAGCGGTAAATAAGATAGAAGAGTTATTAATGGATCCAAAGTTTGCTGGAGCATATGATGTAGAAGAGAGAAGAGCATTTGATATGGAAGATATGCGTCTTACTGGGATTGATGAAGGAAAAGCCATTGGACTAACTGAAGGTAAAAGAGAAATAGCTAAGAATATGCTTAAAGATATTGATGATTATAATTTAGTTTCTAAATATACAGGATTATCTATAGAGGAAATAAAAGAAATAGAAACCAAATGATAATTAACTGTAGATAGTGATATAGTTAAGTTTGTGAAGTTATTAAAAGCAGAGAGTATAGAAGAATTAGAGACTGAATTTAAGGAAGATGGTAATTATATGAAAGCGGTAAATAAGATAGAAGAGTTATTAATGGATCCAAAGTTTGCTGGAGCGTATGATGTAGAAGAAAGAAGAGCATTTGATATGGAAGATATGCGCCTTACTGGGATTGATGAAGGCAAAAAAGAAAAACAACTTGAAATAGCTAGGAATCTTTTGAAACTAAATACTATATCTATAAAAGATATTTCTAAAACTACAGGTTTATCAATAGAAGAAATAAAAGAAATAGAAAAATTAGAGAATTCAAAATAAATTAATTATATATTATTATATAAAAATATTAAGTCATATTAAAAACAGTAGGTGTAGGTTATCTACTGTTTTATTTTAATTGTTCATAAATTATTTGGTTTATTAATTGGGGATTTCTAAGATATGTAAAGTGATCAACACCATCTAGGACTATGAGTTCAGAATTCGGAATTAACTTATGCATAGTATTTCCATCTTTAACTGGTGTTGCTTCATCTTTATTTCCCCATATAAGTAACACTTTTGATTTGATGCATTTTAGATAGGGCTTTAAATCTTCATTAACTACATTTTTAAATGTTTGTCTCATTTTCGAATCTAAATTCTTATAGTCACTAGAAGCAAAATGAGAAAACAAGAAGTTTTTAAGTTTATTTTTACTACTGCTTGGTAATAAATTACTTAATTTGTTTAAGAACTTATATATCATAGTTTTACATCTCGATATGATACTTTTTTTAGGTTTAATACCAGCAGCATTCATCATGATGACATTATCATAATTATACTGATAGTAACCAGTTAACACTGTGATTATACGTCCTCCAAAAGAATGACCTATTAAAATTGGATTTTCTACATTTAAACTTGTTATCCATTCATGAATTAAACTGCTATATTCATAAATCGTTAAATCTCTATCAGGAGTTTGACTATTACCAAATCCTGGGTAATCAACAATATAAACAGTAAAGAAATTCTTTAAAAATTGAATCATATAATTAAATGTTTTTCTAGTTTCACCCCAACCAGGCAAAATAATAATGCTTCTTTTATTATCACCATATTTTTCATAATACATTTTTAAATCTTCATAAGTAAAATACATAGTATCACCTAATATAATATATGTATGAAGAATGAAAGTGTATAATTAAAATAATCGATAAATTCCGATAATTAAAAAAATTAAGCCACTTAACCATGAAAAATCAGCATTTTTTATTTTTGAAAAATTAATGAAACATCTATTTGCAATATAAAAGAAAAAATAACTAATCAATAAATTACTAACTATAATAAATAATAAGTGATAATTGAAAATACATAATCCAATCCCAATAACAAAGTTATCTAAAGATAAAGATAATGCCAGTATAATTAATTCCTTTATAGATAGAGTTTTTGATTTATCTAAATCAATTTTAGATGGATTATTATATATTTGTAAAACTAAAACTGTATTAAAAATATTAATATGATATTTTTTGTGTGGTAAATTATGTATCACTGTTTCTAGTACTTTTTCTAATCCAAAAATAATGAAAATTATTGATGGTAGTAATGATATTATTTTAGAATTAATATATTTAGAAATGATGTTGCCAAATATAAAAGAAATAACTAAAAATAGGGTATTAGTAAAACTTAGAAACAAAATAGATTTTTTTGGTACTCTAATACCAGATACACCTATAGAAATGCCAGCTACCAAAAAATCTATGGATAAAGATACTAGTAAACTAATAATCGATATATAATAAAGCATAATATCACCTTATTTTAATATATGAATATCACTAAGTGATAGTTGGGTAATTATCTGTACTTTTAAAAAATATGAATATTTATGTAAAATAAAGTAAACATATATAGAAATAAAAGAAAAATATGTTATAATATAATTGTCTAGAAGAATCGAGATTGTCGCATATAAAACCGACTAAATTGAACGATACGGGAGCTACTGATCAGCAATTTGTGTTGAATGCCTTTGCAGTTCGCTAAAGGAATCCTAGATAATTGCGTACGTGCACCCACCTGTAACTATGCAGGTTTTATCGTTTGGCATATCGTTTTTCTGGATTTTTTTATTTGGATTAAGGAGTGGTAATGTGTTTCAAAGATTAGAAAAAATTATAGGTATTAATTCTCTTAATAAAATTCATGATACTAAGATAATGGTAATAGGAATTGGTGGAGTAGGTGGTTATGTAGTTGAGGCATTAGTACGAAGCGGTGTTCAAAATATCATTTTAGTTGACTTTGATGTAGTAGATGCTACTAATAAAAATAGACAAATAATAGCTCTTGATTCAACTATTGGTATGAAAAAAGTAGAAGCTATGAAAAAAAGAATTTTGGATATTAATAAAGAATGTAATGTAACTACAATAGATACTTTTCTTGACTCAGAAAATACCAGTCAAATAATAGAAAAGTATAATCCTGATTATGTAGTTGATGCGTGTGATACTATAACCACAAAAAAAGAAATAATTACCTCTTGTTTAAAATATAATATTAAATTTATTTCTTCCATGGGAACCGGTAATAAACTAGACCCTAGTCGTTTACAGATAAGTGAACTTTTTAAAACTAGTTATGATCCCTTAGCTAAAATTTTACGAAAATGGGCCAAGGATGAAAGAATAAAAGGCAAAATTCCTGTTATTTGGAGTGATGAAATCCCAGTTAAAACTCATGATAGAACGCCAGGATCTACTAGTTTTGTTCCTAGTAGTGCAGGACTTATGATAGCTAGTTATATAATTAATGACATAATTAAAACGAGTGATTAAAACTCGTTTTTTTGTTTATAATTTTCTATAAAGACCAATTACTTTACCTAAAATTGTACATGTTGGAAGAATAATAGGTGCCATAAAATCATTTTCTGGTTGCAATCTAATATATCCATTCTCTTTATAAAAGGTTTTAACCGTAACTGTATTTTCTTCGGTCATAGCAACAACAGTATCTCCGTTATTAGCAGTGTTTTGTTTTTGAACAATTATAATATCACCATCATATATTCCAACATTAATCATAGATTCACCACTTACTCTTAAAGTGAAAACTTCCTTTTTATTTGGAATAAGTCCAACAGGTAGTGAAAAAAATTCATCCGGCATTTCAATTGCTTCGATAGGACTACCAGCCGTTACCTTTCCAAGTAACGGAACTTCAACTACTTTATCATTAGACTGTAAATATTCATTAGGAACTAACAATTCAATAGTTCTATTTTTTGATGAATCTTTTTTAATATATCCTTTTTCCTCTAATTTTTTAAGATGAAAATAGGTTGTTGCAGAAGAAGAAAGACCAACCTTTGCTCCAATTTCTCTAACAGTAGGTGGATATCCTTTATTGGCAGTAGTTTTTTTAATAACATCTAAAATATCCTTTTGTCTATCAGTTAATTTATCCATTCTATCCTCCTTATAAACTAATTTTAGCATGCAATATGTAAAGTGTCAAACAAATGTTCAAAAAAATATCAAAATATCATTGACACGAACATTTGTTTAATATAAAATTGAATTATCAAAGAGGAGGAATTATTATGAAAAAAAGTATCAAAATAATAGCATTAATTTATATAGGAGTAGCAGTATTTACATATGCATTGTCATTAAGAGTTGACAGATTAGAAGCAGTGGAGGATTATCAAACTCAGAAAGAATCTCTAGTTTTTAGAATTAAATAAAAATAAGATATATATGAATATTTTTAATTATATAAAAGTTTCTTCATTTACTATTAAGTATCATACATGTTATAATTATCACAGGATGTGATATAAATGAAAAAAGTAATATTAGTAGACGGTAACAATTTATTATTTAGAAGTTACTATGCTACTGCTTATACTGGGAATATAATGAAAAATTCAAAAGGCGTTCCTACTAATGCCATTTAT
Source organism: uncultured Bacilli bacterium (assembly GCA_934148875.1). Classification (GTDB taxonomy): domain Bacteria; phylum Bacillota_I; class Bacilli_A; order RF39; family UBA660; genus Alloscybalousia. The sequence goes on along the minus strand of CAKPDJ010000019.1, from coordinate 20,708 downwards.
GGATTTATTAACATGATTAATAAAATAATTACAGAAGAAAAGCCAGAGTATATAATGATAGCCTTTGATAAAGGAAAAACATTTAGACACGATAAATACAAGGCTTATAAGGATGGCAGAAGTGAAACACCAGATGAATTAAAACAACAGTTTCCTATAGCCAAACAAATTTGTGAAGCTATGGGAATACATTATTTTGAAATAGATAATTATGAAGCTGATGATATTATTGGAACATTTGCTAAAAAGGCTAATGAAGATCCTGATTTCATTGCTACTATTGTAAGTAGTGATAAAGATTTATTACAATTAATTACTGACGAAGTAGATGTAAAATTATTAAAGCAAACAGGTTTTATTCGTATGGATAGAAATTTATTTAAAGAAACTTACGGTGTAGAACCAATTGGTATGATAGATTTAAAAGCACTAATGGGTGATGCTAGTGATAATATCCCAGGGGTAAAAGGAATAGGTGAAAAAACTGCCATATCTCTACTCAGCAAATATCAAACCTTAGATAATTTATATGAGCATATTGATGAAATTAGCGGTAAAACCAAAGAAAAGTTATTAAACGACAAAGAAAATGCCTATATGAGTAAAGATATAGCCACTATTTACTGTGATGTACCTATTAATACTGATTTAGAGAATATCCATTATCATGGAATTAATGCTTTGGAATACATACAAATGTTAGAGGAATTAGAGTTTTATTCACTAATAAAAAAACTAGATATTGATAAAAGCCAATTAGAACAAAATATAGCAGAAAATATTTCAAGAAAAGAATTAGAAGTAAAAATTATTACTAATTCTAGTGAACTTAATATTGAAGGAGACTATGCACTATACCTAGAAATACTTGGAACTAATTATCACAAAGATAAAATTTATGGTGTATCAATATATAATGATAAAACATGCGCTTTTATTCCATTCGAAGTATTAAAAGAAAATCCTGATATTTTAAAAAATGCTGGCAATATGTTAACATATGATTTAAAAAAAGTGTTATACATATTTAGAAATAATAATATTTTTTCTGGTAAGTGTGATTATGATTTAATGATAGCAGCTTATTTATTAAATTATAATATTAAAGATGATATTAGTTATTTGGCACATAATAAAGGTTATGACATTAATTTTTATGATGATGTATTTGGACATGGTACTAAAATTAAAGAACCACCACTAGAAGAAATAGCTAAACTTTGTTGTGAAAAGGCTAGATTTATATATGAAACCAAAAATATGTTTTTAAACGAACTTAAAGATGACGGCTCATTAATGTTATTCCATAATATTGAAATGCCTTTAGTAGAAGTGCTAACTGACATGGAATTAACAGGAATAAGAGTAGATAAATCATATTTGGAAACAACTGGTAAAGAATTAGATACTAAAATAGAAAAATTAGAAGCAGAAATATATGAATTAGCCGGTACAACTTTTAATATTTCTTCTCCTAAACAATTGGGAATTATTTTATTTGAGACACTTAAAATACCATATCCTAAAAAAATAAAAGATAACAATTATTCTACTAGTAAGGAAATACTTGACAAGTTAGTTGGAACTTATTCTATTGTAGATAAAATACTTGAATATCGTATGCTTACCAAATTACAAAGTAATTACGTTGTAGGTTTAATAAATGAAATTATGGAAGACGGTAAAATACATACAATATTTACCCAAACGTTAACAAAAACCGGCAGATTATCATCTATTAGTCCAAATCTCCAGAATATTCCTATTCGTACTGAAGAAGGTAAGCTAATCAGGAAAGCTTTTATTCCTGAAGATAATTCATGTATTCTTTCTAGTGATTATTCCCAAATTGAGCTACGTATCTTTGCATCTCTTGCTAATGCTGAGAACCTAATAGATGCCTTTACCAATGGAGCTGATATTCATGCTAAAACAGCTTCAGACATCTTTCATGTACCAATCGAAAAGGTTGACAAGGATATGAGAAGAACTGCAAAAGCTGTAAATTTTGGTATTTTATACGGAATTAGCAGTTTCGGGCTATCAGAAGATTTAGGAATAGATATTATTTCAGCTAAAAGTTTTATTGATTCATATTTAAGTACTTATCCAAAAATCAAGCAGCATATGAATGATGTAATTCAAGATGCTAAAGAAAAGGGATATGTTAAAACTATAATGAACCGTAAGAGAGTAATAGATGAATTAAATAATAAAAATTATATGATTAGGCAACAAGGAGAAAGAATTGCCTTAAACACTCCGGTTCAAGGAAGTAGTGCTGATATCCTAAAGAAAGCCATGATTGAAATCTATCAAGAATTTGAGGAAAAGAAACTAAAAAGCAAGATGCTTATTCAGGTACATGACGAACTTGTTTTTAATGTTTTAAATGATGAGCTTGATGTAGTTAAGGAAATTGTTCAAAGAATTATGGAAAATACATATCAATTAAATGTTCCACTAAAAGTAGATATTGAAGTGGGAAAAGATTGGTATGATGCTAAGTAATAAATGTAGATTTAAAAGAAACATATAAGTTAACATGTTTCTTTTTTTACCATAATTTTTAGAAAAATAATTTTATTTTCATAACAATATATTTACAAAATCATAATATTAATTGTATAATGTATAACATATGTTATAAATAACAATTGTTATAAGAAAGAAGGAACAAAATGCCGGCAATTAAAAAGGTAAATAAAGAAGATATTATAAATGCTAGTGTAGAAATAGTAAGAAAAGAAGGAATAACTGGTTTGAATGCTAGAAAAATAGCCAAAAATTTAGGATGTTCGACACAGCCTATTTTCTACATTTACCCTAATATGGAAGAGATAAGAAAAGACACGTTAAAAGAAATATCAAAAATTTTTGATAGGGCGATGATGAAAAGTAATTATAACCAAGTTGTATACAAAGATATTGGAATAAATTACATCAAATTTGCCAAAGAAGAACCGATATTATTTAAATTATTATTTAATAGTGAAATTAATGACAAAGCACTATGTTTTGTAGATTTAACTGGAACAAGCGAAAAAATATTTGAGACCATATCTAATCAAACAGGATTATCAATAGAAAATATCAAAAAATTTCATTTAAGAATGTGGCTTTATGTTAATGGAATAGCAAATTTAGTAGCTAATAATACATACAATTTCACAGATGAAGAAATAGACAATTTATTAAGTGAACAATACATCTCAATGTTATTATTTGAAATAAAAAAAGGTAATATGAAAAAAGAAACACTTGATAATGTTTTAAACAACAAACTAATAAGAAACAACGATACAAAAGAAAATTAAAAATAGTTTTAAGAGGTATTTTATATGGAAAAAATAATAGAAGTAAAAAATTTAACAAAGGAATATAAAAATAAGAAAGCAATAGATAATTTATCATTTGATGTTTATAAAGGAGAAATTCTAGGGTTACTTGGTCCTAATGGTAGTGGTAAGAGTACCACTATCAATTCCATTCTCTCATTATTAAAATATCAAAATGGAACCATAAGAATATTTGGAGAAATTATGAAACCTGATTCTTATGATATTAAATCTAAAATAGGGGTAATATTTCAAGAGGTTGCAGTATTTGATGAGTTAAATGTTTATGATAATATCAATTATTTTTGTGGACTTTACATAAAAGATAAAAATACTAGAAAACAGTATGTAGAAGATGCAATTAAATTAGTTGTTTTAGAGGATTTTAAAAAATATTTACCCAAACAATTGTCAGGTGGACTTTTAAGAAGATTAAATATAGCATGTGGAATTGCCCATAAACCAAAATTGATTTTCCTAGACGAACCAACTGTAGCTGTTGATCCACAAAGTAGAAATAACATTCTAGACGGCATTAAGAAATTAAGAGATGATGGTGCAACAATAGTTTATACAACCCATTATATGGAAGAAGTAGAAATACTTTGCGATAGAATTATTATATTAGACAAAGGAAAAATAATAGCGCAAGGTACAAGTGATGAATTAAAAAAACAAGCTAATATTAAAGTTAAAGTTGAACATGTTGGTCCAACCCTAAATGACGTATTTTTAAAATTAACTGGAAAGGAATTAAGAGACTAATGTTTATTCATAATTTAAAATATACAATTAAAACTTTGTTCAAAAATAAAGTTTTAATATTTTGGACCTTTGCCTTCCCAATTTTTTTAGGATTATTTTTCAATATGGCATTTTCAAATATCGAAAAAGATGAGATGTTACAGATATTTGATATTGCGGTAGTAAATAATGAAGAATTTAAAAATCAAGAAATATATCAAGAAACTTTAAATGAATTATCAAACGATAATAACGAAAACAAGTTATTTAATGTCAAATACGTATCGGAAGATGAAGCCAACACACTTCTAGATAATCATGATATTAAAGGCTATATCATTTTTGAAAATAATGAACCTAAGATAGTAATAAGAGAGAATGGTACTTATCAAACTGTCATTAAGTTTGTTGTAACAGAAATAAGTCAAACCAAAACTATCGTAAAAGAATTAGCAGAAAAAAATATTGAACAAGAAATTTCAAAAGGTAATTATTCCTTTGATACAGAAAAAATAGTAAATGAAATATTAAGTAAAATAGATAATGAAGAAGTTAATTTGAAAAACATTTCCAATTCTAATTTAAGTTATATGCAAATAGAATATTATACATTAATAGCTATGGCATGCATGTATGGTGGAATGTTAGGATTAACAGCTATAAATACTTGCTTAGCTAATATGAGTAATAAAGGAAAAAGAATTTCTGTATCTCCTAATAAAAAAAGCACAATTATTTTAAGTTCAGTACTTGGAGCCTATTTTGTAAGCTTAGTAGGCTTAACCTTACTTATGTTATTTCTAAAATTAGTATTAAATGTTAATTTTGGAAGCAATATGTTATTAATAATATTATTATCAGCAATTGGAAATTTAGCAGGAATTTCTTTAGGAATTTTAATTGCTTCAGTATTTAAAGTATCAGAAGGGGCTAAGACTGGTATAACGATAGCTATTACTATGTTTTTATCAGTATTATCAGGCATGATGGGAGTTAGCTTAAAATATGTTATTGATAGTAACATTCCTATAATCAATCTTATTAATCCAAATAATTTAATAACAGATGGCTTTTATTCACTATATTATTATAATACCCTAGATAGATATTTAAGAGATATTAGTTACTTACTAATATTTATAGTAATTTGTCTAATGATTTCTTTCGTTAGTTTAAGGAGGGAAAAGTATGACAGTATTTAAAACAATTCTAAAAGTATTAAATAAATTAAAAGGCACGCTCATTCTATATACAGTAGTATTGATTTCTGTAACAGCAATTAATCAAACATCAGGTAACAACATAACAAATTTTGAAGAAGCTAAACCAGATGTACTAATAGTTAATAAAGATAAAGAAAACAGCATCTCTAAAGGTTTAGAAGATTACATAGCTAAACATGCAGAAATAAAGAAAATCAATATAAATGATGAAGAAAAGATAAACGATGCTATATTTTACAGAGACGTAAATTATGTTATTTATATACCAGAAAATTTCGGAAGTGATATACTAAATGGAAAAAATCCTACTTTAGAATATAAATCAAGTGGCGATGAATATTCTTCATATAGCGAAATGCTAGTAGAAAAGTATATAAAAACAGCTTTGATTTATAGAGATTACTATACTGATGATGAATTAGTAGAAAAAATAAATGAAGTTGTAGATACAAATATTAAAACTGAATTAAAAACAACATTAGATACATCAAAATTAAGTAGTATGACTAGATATTTCAATTTCCTAAACTATGCTCTTTTAGCCGGTTGCGTATATTGTATCAGTATGATTTTATCAATTATAAAAGAAACAAATGTAAGAAAGAGAACTATAATAAGTAGCTTTGATTATAAGAAATATAATAGAATAGTATTATTATCAAATTCTATTGTCATATTTGCAATGTGGGTATTATACATGATTTTAGGTACTATTTTATTCAAAGATTTGATGCTGACTTCAAATGGATTAGCATACATCATAAATTCTTTCGTATTTGCACTATGCAGTCTAACTATAGGATTTTTGATAGGTAATATTACCCAAAACAAAAATGCTGTTGGTGGAATAGTAAATGTTGTAGCACTTGGTAGTTCCTTCTTATGTGGTTGTTTTGTTCCATTCGAATATATGCCTAGTTATGCTATAAAAATAGCACATATTTTGCCTACATATTATTATGTTTCAAATAATGAATTAATTAAGACAATTGAAACTTTCAATCTCGATATGATTAAACCTTTACTTATTAATGGTGGAATTATTATTGGATTTAGTTTAGTATTTATTTTTCTAACAAATTATATTAGTAAGAAAAAGCAAATAATTAATTAATATTACTAGGCTATATTATGATTTAAATAGTTAATAAAAGAAGGTGTAATTAATGAGTAAATATTTATTATTATGGAAATATATAGAAAACGGTAACAAAGATAGTTATAAACTTTCCTATAGTGAAATCAAAAATATATTAGGTTTTGAAATAAATCATTCATTTCTTAAATATAAAAAAGAATTATTAGATTATGGATATGAAGTAGGTAAAATTTCAATGAAAGATAAAACAATAATATTTAATAAAATAAAGTAATTTTGAAGAGGTACAAAAATGAGATACAAAAGAACTAAAAAAATCTTATTATTTTGGTGTTTATTTATAGGCGTTGGTGCCCTACTGGGTGGTATAACTATGCTAATAGATCCAACTGGTAAATTAATGAAAATGGATGAAATGTTGCCATACTTTCAAGTTCTACCATTTAGTAATATATTATTTCAAAATTTTATTTTTTCTGGAATTTCTTTACTAATAGTAAATGGGTTTTCAAATTTAACAGCAGCATATTTACTAATAAAAAATAAAGAGTCTGGTATTATATTAGGGACTATATTTGGTTTTACTTTAATGTTATGGATTACCATTCAATTTATTATTTTTCCAATGAATGTTTTATCAACTAGTTATTTTATATTTGGATTAATGCAATTAATAATAGGATATATAACCTATGTTTTCTATACCCAAGAACAGTTTGAATTTAACATTAATAATTATCCCAATATAAATAAAAATAACAAAATATTGGTAGTTTATTTTTCAAGAATGGGATATACCAAAAAAATAGCTTATGACGAAGCAAACAAAATAGGAGCTGAAATAATTGAATTAAAAGCCAAAGAAAAAACAGAAAACACCCTAGGCTTTTGGTGGTGTGGAAGATTTGGTATGCATAAATGGCGAATGAAAATCGAAGACATAGGAATTAAATTAGATAGATACGATAGAGTGATAATAGTATCACCAATTTGGGTATTTAATATTTGTGCTCCAATTAGAGAATTTTGTTATAAGTATGCTAAAGATATCAATAATGTCGAATATATATTTACTCATTTCATGAAGGCTAGCTTTAAAAATGTAGCAGATGAAACTGATAAAATTATTGGTAAAAAAAGAAAAAAATTAACATCAATTTGTGTTAGATTTGGCAAAATAAAGAATATAAAATAATAGTCATAAGCAAAAATTAAATTGATATAAATATAGAATAATTGCAGATGAAAATCTGCTTTTTATATGTTATAATAATTGCGTTAATCAGAAAAATATAATCATTATTAAAACGAAAGAAGTGATATTATGCCAGAAAAACCAGAAGTTATTACAGTTACTAAAAAATTAGAGAAAAAATTATTGGGAAGAAAAATCACAGATTGTAAAGTGTACTATGAGCCAATTATAGATTATCCAGCCGCTAATGAATTCGTAAATAAGGTAAAAGGTCAGACTATAAATTCCTTTTCAACTCGTGGTAAATGGATAGTAATTGAACTAGATACTGATTATTTACTAGTTCATCTTAGGATGGAGGGAAAATTTTTTTATAGAGAGATAAATAGTCCATTAGAAAAACATCATCATGTAGTATTTACTATTGACAATAGCGAAGAACTACATTTTCAAGATGTTAGAAAGTTTGGTAGAATGAAGCTTATTCCTAAGGAAAAAATAAATGAAATGCCTCCATTTACTGAATTAGGATTAGAGCCATGGGATAAGAGTTTAACTGTAGAATATTTAAAAGAGCATTTAAAAAACAAGAAAATACCAATCAAAACAGCCCTTTTAGATCAATCTATAATTACAGGAATAGGAAATATTTATGATGATGAAATTTTGTTTTTATCAAAAGTTAATCCCTTAACACCAGCTAATAAAGTTAGTGATGATAAATTAAAATTAATAATTGAAAATACCATTATTACTCTAGATAAAGCTATTAAGGATGGTGGAACAACAATTAGAAATTATACATCAGAAGAAGGAGTAACTGGACTTTTTCAAAATCATTTATATGTTCATACTAAAGTAGGAGAGGCTTGTCCTAATTGTGGTACTACTATTTTAAAAATCAAAGTAAATGGAAGAGGAACTTATTATTGTCCAAAGTGTCAGAAATAATATTTAGTTAAGTAAGATGAGTAAAAAAATTGCGGATAAAAAGTTTACAAATACAAATATCAAGGCAAAATTATTTACTTATAGAAAAAATATTTTGGCAACTAATAGCGCGTTAATATTAGCTAATAATGATAATTATTCAAAATTTAAAAAGTAATTGACAGTTTACTATTAAAATATCTAAAAATAATTGAAAACAATGGTAAAATGTGTTAATATTGTAAGTGCGAAAAAATTAGAGGAGTGAATTTTATGAAGAAGACAAAAATTATTTGTAGTATCGGTCCTTCTACTCAAACTTGGGAAAATTTCAAAGGTTTAGTAGATGCTGGTATGAATGTTGCAAGAATCAACTTTTCTCATGCAACAATGGAAGAAAGAAAATTAGATGAATCATTAATTAAAAGAGCAAATGAAGAACTAGGTGCTAATATCGCAACATTATACGATACAAAAGGACCAGATCTTAGAACTTGTACTTTTGAAGGTGATTATATTGAATTAGTAGCAGGTTCTACTATTAGAATAGTTGAAGAAGATGTTCTTGGAACAAAAGAGAGAATTTCTTTCAACTATAAAGGAGTATTAAAAGACCTTAGTGTAGGTTCAACAGTACTTTTAGATGATGGTTTCTATAAATTAATAGTAGAGAGTGTTGAGAGTGATGGTGTTACTTGCCGTATTGTTAATGGTGGTACTATTAAATCACGTCGTGGTGTATGTATTCCAGGTATCAAATTAGATGTTCCATATGTTTCTGATGTTGATCGTGAAGATATCAAATATGCATGTGATATGGATGGAGATTACTTAGCTATTTCTTTTGTAAACAGTGCTGATGACGTTAATGAAGTAAGAAATCTATGCCGCGAGTTTGGTAAACCTGACATGATTATCATTTCTAAAGTTGAAACTCAATATGCAATGGATCATTTACAAGAAATCGTAGAAGCATCTGATTATATTATGATAGCTCGTGGAGATTTAGGTATTGAAACTGGTCTTGAAAATTTACCATTATATCAACAAATGATGATTGATGCATGTCATGCTAGTGGTACTGGTGTTATCATGGCTACTCAAATGATGACTAGTATGAAACATAACATTCGTCCAACTAATGCAGAGGTAACTGATGTTTCTAATGCTATCCTAGCTGGTTGTGACGCTATTATGACAAGTGATGAAACTACAATGGGTGAATATCCAGTAGAAACAATTCAAATGATGGCTAGCATTTGTCATAATGTTGAAAAAATAACTAAATACAATTTAAGTGAATATAAATTAAAAGGAACAGCAATCCACAACACAATAGCTGAATGTGCTGCACGTTCTACACAAAGTTTACCAACTAAAGCAGTAGTAGTATCTACTTTAACTGGAAAAACAGCTCTAGATATTTCTTCACTTCGTCCTAATGCATTCATTATTGCTGCAGTAACTAGTGAAAAAGTAGCTCATAGACTTGCATTAAAATGGGGAGTATATCCAAAAGTTGTTCCTATATATGAAGACACAGATGACATCGTTCATGATGGAATTGAAGCTGCTAAAGAAGTAATGAGTCTTCAAAAAGGAGATATAGTAACAGTTGTTGGTGGTTTCCCACAAAATGCACATACAAACTTCATGAAAATTGAAGAAATCCAATAATTTAAAATAATATTTGTTAAATGAGGTAGAAAAACAAATTCTATCTCTTTTTATTTCTAAAAATCCGCATTAAAACAAGTACTAAATAAAAGTGCTTGCATTATTGTATAATTTGTGATAAAATTTAAAGCACGCTGTAAAAAAGAGGAGGGATAAAATGAACGCAATTAATATTACAAAAATTAATCTTGATACTCCAGTGTTAGCTTCATATATTAAAAGAATGAGTAATTGGGGTGAAAACGGTGCTTTTTGTAGCAAAGCTGTAGCAAAAAAAGATGCAGATACAAATTTTTATGGTATTTTTTATAACGAAAACTTTTTAGCTGCTTCAGTTATCGAACATGATGAAAGCCAATCAAGTGCTTATGTTACAATGGCTAATGGTAGTCTTAATCATTTTAAAGAAATAGAAGATATATCAAGACCAGAATTAATAAATATAGCTAAAAGTTTATATGGTGAAGAAACTACTGTATTTTTTCCAACACCAGCCGTTAAAAAATTAGCTCAAAGATAAAAAATGAGAGAACTTAGTAAATTAATGTTCTCTCATTTTTGGTTGATTTTTATATTCACTTTTAATCATATTATTCTTATCTTCTTCAGGCAAAACAGATGCATAAACAGCAGTTACTGTTTGTTCATATTGTAACATTTCATCCTTACACTTAGAAAAAGTAGTAACGAGTGGCAATGATAAAAATTTTTTAATACTATTTAAATATTGTTGTCCATCTTCACTAAATCCTAATATTCTAATATAAGTAATATCTTTCCATTTTTGTGCCTGTTCCTTTGTGAAGTTACATAAAATATGAATAAGCATTCTATTAATTCTATTATAGGTATATCGTTTAGTTTTAATACTCTGTACAAGTTCATCCCAACTACTAGCACTAACAATATTTTTTTTAATCCTACTATCAATTCCTTCATCTACCGTTTGATAAATAGTTAAATCAGGACTAGATAAAATTTTATATTTTAAAAACTTAAAATAATCATCATGTAAATAAATATGCTTTTTTAATTTATCATTCGTAATTTTAGGGACACAGTTAGATACGTCATCTTTTTTTATTAAAGCTCCTCTAATACTGGTAGCACTAGATATTTCCTGTAATTCTGTACTATGGTAAGAATTAGTTCTTTTGATAGAAATTGGCGTTATATTAGCTTTTTGAACAGTGATTTCTTTAATATAGCTAAAAGCTAATAAATCATTAGGAGCATCAATACCATCATATTTTTCAGGAAAGGCCATATTTAAAGCTGTAGGGTAGTTATATCCTTTTTTTAAATACTCTTTAGTTTTTTCTTGATAAGAAGAAACGTTTAAAGTGTAATTTACCATTTCTTTAAGTTTATCAATAGAATTACTTTCACTACCAAAAATTAAGTAATTGACTTTTAACTCCTTTAAAATAGATATCGCACCATGAGCGAAAACATCTGCACTTTGAGAAGCAAAAGGAAAGGGAAGTTCAACAACTAAGTCAATTCCGTATTCTAGTGCTATTTCTGTTTTATCCCACTTATCAATAATACTAGGTATTCCTCTTTGAGTAAAATTACCAGACATTATTAAAATAATTATCGAGTTAGGAAATAGTTCTTTAATTTTCTTTAAATGATATACATGTCCATTATGAAACGGATTATATTCACAAATAATTCCAACAGTATCCATACTATTCCTCCAAGTTAGATGTATTTTAACATGAATTAAAAAAAAATACTATCGTATATTGATAATTTCTAAGTTTTATTGTATAATTAGTAAGCGGCGGTGATTATATGGAACTTGATATAACTATGCTAAATAGAGGCATGAAAGACGTTATAAATATTGATAGTATTGTTACAATCCCAAACGATAAATTTCATAATACAGAAATTCTGGATTTAAGAGATTTAAGACTTTGTGGTAATATTGTTAGAAACAGTTCAGATATAATTACTTTAGAAGCAGAATTGTCTGGTATTATGGTATTAGAGGATTCTATTAGTTTAGAACCCATAAATTATCAGTTTTCATGCCAAATAGATGAAGAATTTGAAGAATTTAATGAAAATTTAGAAAATATACTTGATATTACAGACATTTTATGGCAAAATATTATTTTAGAAGTTCCTTTGAAATTGACTAACGTGGAAAATTTCAATGAATATCAAGGGGATGGCTGGAAATTAGTCAGTGAAGATAGTATTAAAAATACTAGTAATCCTTTTAGTGAACTAAAAGATATGATGGGAGAGGAGTGATAATATGGCAGTACCATTCAGAAAAGTATCAAAAACTAGAAAAAGAATGAGAAGAAGTCACAATGCTTTAACTCAAGTTGGAACAACTAAATGTCCAAATTGTGGAGAAGCAATTAGACCTCATAGAGTTTGTCCTAAATGTGGTTTCTACAAGGGAAAAGAAGAAGTTAAAAAAGAAGATGCTGAATAATAGCATTTTTTCTTTTGCCTTAACAAAATTCTACATAAAAATTAATTAATATAGTCTATATTAAACTAGATGAAGGTGATAATATGAAAATATATCTTGATCTAGTTTTTTTTGTTAATTTTATGTTTGATTTATTATTACTTCTAACAGTAAAAGTAGTTTTGAAAAGAAGCGTTAAATGGTATAAACCCATAATTGGTGCATTAATTGGGGCATTAAGTCTAATAGCACTATTTTTAAACATGAATTCAGTTACATTATTCATATTCAAAGTAATAATTTCTCTACTTATGATTTTAATAACATTTGGTTATAAAACAAAAACTTATTTTATAAAAAATATTCTCTATTTATATTTTGTTAGTATCATTATGGGTGGTTTTCTATATTATTTAAACATAGAATTTTCTTATAAAAACATAGGATTAATTTTTTTTCATAATAGTTATAGTATAAACTTTATAGTTCTGATAATATTAAGTCCTATTATTTTAATTTTATACATAAAACAAAACAAAGAACTTAAAATTGCTAATAATTATCATTACCAAGTAGATATTTATTATAAAGATAAAATCTATTCCTACAACAGTTATTTAGATACCGGTAATAAATTGTATGATCCATATTTTCATAAACCAATAATTTTACTATACGATAAAAATTTTCCTAAAATAGATAAACCAATTTATGTACCATATCAAACTTTAGAACATACAGGAATACTATCATGTTTTAAGGCTGACAAAATTATTTTAGATAAGAAAAAAATCGTAAACAAACCATTAATTGCAATTAGCATAGAGCCTTTCAAAATAGATGGGGTTGAAGTTTTATTACATAAAGATTATTTATCATAAGAAGCGACAAAGTTTTCAAATCTTTTTTTCTATACTAAATTAGAAATACATATAATTAATTAAGGAGGATGAATGATGATTTGCTTATTGTTGATAATTGGAAGTATTATTAATCATGTTAATGTATTATTTTATGTTGGTGCAGCTGATATATTACCACCACCACTAAAGAAGGAAGAAGAAGAATATTATTTAGCATTATCTTCTGATGGTGATTTGTTTGCGAGAGATAAATTAATTGAACACAATCTAAGGCTAGTAGTTTTCTTAGCTAAAAAATATGAAAATACTAAAGTTGATTTAGAGGATTTAGTAAGTATTGGCACAATAGGATTAATTAAAGGAATTAAAACATTTTCAAAGGATAAAAATATTAAACTGGCAACTTATGCATCTCGTTGTATAGACAATGAAATTCTTATGTATTTACGTAAAAATAAACGTGTACGTACAGAAGTTAGTTTTGATGAGTCGCTTAGTTTTGACCCTGATGGTAATGAATTAAGATTAGAAGATATTTTAGGAACAGATCCTGACATTGTAACAAAAAATTTAGAGCATGAAACAGAAAAAAATATTGTAATGGAGGAAATCAATAAGTTAAATCACCGAGACAAAGAAATTATAGTCCTAAGATATGGATTAATGGGTCATAAAGAAATGACACAAAAAGATGTAGCAGATCTTCTAGGAATTAGCCAGTCATATATTTCGAGAATTGAAAAAAAAGTTATTAAAAGATTACGTAATCTAGTACGATGCTAAAATACCTGTTATCAGGTATTTTTATTATAATGGAATTGCACTCTCTCTTGAAAAGTTATTATTGAAGTTGTTTTTTTCAAGAATTTATTGTATTATTTATATATAATAGTAAGGAGAGTAATATGAAAAGAATAGACTTAAAATGCGAAAACTGTGGCGCACTTATGCAGGTATCAGAAGATAAAACAGAGGCAGTTTGTCCATATTGTAATCATAAGTTTCTAATAGAAAGAGAGCCAGATATAGAAGAACTTTCACAAAAAGCAGAAAAGCTTAGTTATGCTAAGGAAGCAGGTAAAAGAAAAGCAATTGATGAGTCAATGAAACAGCATAGCAAAAGAAAGTTTAAAGCTTTAATAATTACAATAGTAGTATTTTTAATATTAATCATTGTAGGAGCACTAATTAAGTATAATTCTTTAGAATACATTAAGGATCCATTTGAATGTATTACCGTTAATTTTACTGGAACAGATGGCACAGGAACCGCTAAAATTGTTACTAATAACAAATGTGAAAATCATGATAATATAAAATATTTGCTATCTAAGAAGGATAAATTAACAGAGTCAGAAAAAATAACTATAACAGCATCAAGCGATAAATATAGGTTTGGTATTAGTAAGAAAGAATACATTGTTACCGGATTATCATTATATTTAACTGATTTAAATAATTTAACAACCGATATGATAACTAAAATACATGAGCTTTCTGCTAATGAATTAAAGGAAAATAGTATAGCATTTAGTGGTGAAGTGGTAAATATGGTACCATATAAACTATATTTATATACAAATAACCAAAATGATAATGTACTATATGATGTATATAAAGTAAGTATCAAAACAAAATCAGGTAACGTGTATGAAAAATTTAAAGTAGCATACTATGAAGATTTTGTGTTACTTAAAAACAGTGAACTTTTTAGCTACAGTAGGCTATATTACTTAGGTAATGTAATTAATGCCGGTGATCCTAATGCTTATAATTCAATGGATAAAAATTATGCTGGTAATTTAATTGGATTTGAATCTATAACTGATTTCAAAAGTTATGTAAGTAAAAATAATGATGGTTCATTTGAATTAAAAGAAAGATAATATTATTAAAATAAAAACATTAGCAAGAACATCAAGTCGGAAATTATTTCTAAATATTGAAACTTTTTTCTTGACAAAATTGACCGGGGGGGGGGTAGAATAGAAATATATAAGAAAAAGGGAGTGTAAAAATGGAAACAAATAAGAGTAAAATTGGTGTAGGAATATTAATAGGAATACTAATTGGATTGATTTTAGGTTTAGGCAGTTTTATTATTTATGACAAAGTAATTAATAAAGAACCGGAAAATGTAAAATCAGAAGATAACACCAAAGAACCTAATAAAGAAAATAGTACTATATCCTATAAGATTATTGAGGAAGATGGTAAGTTAACAGAATTATTAGTTAATGGTAAAACTGTTAATGGATTATTAGGTACCTCAATGAAAGTACTTGTTCAATTAAAGGATATGCTAATCGTTGAAGTGTACAGTTTTGATTTTTCCGATTATTATGCTATTAATAGTGAAGCTAAGGTTGTAACAGCTTTTTCTGGTAAAAATGCTGTTAAAGGTGATAGTCATAATTATAATGAGATAAGGTTAAAAGGCGCATTTAATACAGGATGTATTATTTCTGATAATAGTTTATTATGTGATAGTAATAATGCTCAATCTGAACCTACTTATATTAGTTGTAATGCAAATGATGAAGACATAATTGCATTTCAAGAAAAAATTAATTATTTGGGCAATAGTAATTTTTCTCAACCAGAATTAGAAAAAACAATAACAGCTAAACAATATAGAATTAACAACAATATCACTTGTGATAATCAATAAAAATTAATGGGCTTATGGCTCATTTTTCTTTGCATATAAATCAATAATATTATACAATTAAGTAGGAGTGATTATTATGCAACGTTATTTTACAAATCAAATGATTGATAGTACTACTATTTTATCTAAAGATGATTCATATCATATTACCAAAGTTATGAGAATGGATGTTAATGACAAAATAGAAGTTGTATATAATCATAAATTATATATATCTAAAATCATTGAATTAGAGCCATTAGTTAAAGTACAAGCTATTGAAGAAATAATTGAAGATAATGTTTTATCGTACGATGTTACAATAGTTCAATCTCTAGTAAAAGAACAGAAAATGGATTATATTATACAAAAATTAACTGAACTTGGTGTTTCTAAAATTATTCCGTATGAAGCAAGTCATTCTGTTATAAAATTAGATAATAAAAAAGAAAAAAAGATATTGCGTTGGCAAACAATTGTAAAAGAGGCAAGTGAACAATCAAAGCGTAATAACATACCGGTTATAGATAATGTTATCAATCTATCAAATTTAGTAAAGTTGTCAGATTATGACATTAAATTTTTATGTACAGTTAATGAAACTAGTCAAAATTTAAAAAAAGTATTATCAAATATTTCTAGTAGTGCTAAAATGTTATTTGTGATAGGACCCGAGGGTGGTTTTACCAAAGAAGAGGAACAAATACTTACAAACAATGGTTTTATTTCAGTTTCCTTAGGTAATAGTGTTCTAAGAACTGAAACAGCATCTGTTTTTATTATGAGTGTGATTCGTTATTTAGATATGGAGTGAAGTTATGAAAGATATTTTTAATAATGCAATTAGCAGTGAACTATTTTTTGTATATGCCTTAATTGCCTTGGTAATTATTTTAATTATAGTGATTATTATATTAGATAAAAGAGAAAGTAAAAAAGAACCAAAAAGTCTATTTGATACCCTAAATATGAAAATAATAGCTGATTCAAATGAACAATTAAAGTCAGAAAAATTAGAAGAAGTGGTAATAAATTCAAATACCGACAAGCCAGACAGTA
Source organism: uncultured Bacilli bacterium (assembly GCA_934148875.1). Taxonomy (GTDB): domain Bacteria; phylum Bacillota_I; class Bacilli_A; order RF39; family UBA660; genus Alloscybalousia. The sequence continues at coordinate 3,493 of CAKPDJ010000019.1, read as the reverse complement.
CTTTTGATGATTTAGCACCGCTTAAAGAAATAGAAATAAAGGATACAGAAACAACGTTGCAAGAAACAATTAGTGAATTAAAAAATGAACCATATCAAGAAACAGAACTTGATAAAACGCAAGCCCAAATTAGAGTAGAAGAAATTACTAAAGCTTTAGAAGAAGCTCAAAAAGAACAAGAACAAGAAGAGGATAAGTATCAAAAATTTGAAGAAGAACAAGAAAAAAATGCTATTATTAGTTATAATGAACTAAAGGAATCTTTTGATCGTTTGTACAGTGAAAACGAAAAAATTCAATATTTAGAGGATGACGAAATCCCAATTAATATTAACGAGTTATATGAATTACGTGACAACAAACAAAAAACTAAGCTAGATGACTTCAATACAGTTGAAGTACAAAAAGATACAACAGTATCTGGTTTTAAAAGTAGTCCTTTAATTTCGCCTGTATATGGCATTCAAAAGCCACCAATTGAAAATAATGTCAAACCAGTAGATCATGATATTGAAAATACAAATATGTTTCTAAAAAATTTAAAAGAACTTAAGAGCAATTTAGAATAAGAAGTAGTAAACTTCTTTTTTTTCTTCACAAATAAAAAAATTAAAAAAGATTTAATATATAGATGATGTATATTAAATAAAATAATTATTTTTACTGTTTTATTAATTACTAATTAAAAAATTATGTTATAATACTATTATAATCATAAGAGGAGTTTTACTATGGCAAAAAAGAAAAGAAAAAAAGACCCATCCAAGAAAAAATTTGAACATTGGACGGAAATTATAGGTCTAGTATTTATAATCGTTAGTATTTTAAGCATTGTTCCAGAACCTATGGGATTTATTGGACAAATTGGTGCTAGTTTTTCAATGTTTTTAATAGGCACAGGTTATCAAATTTTATTACTGGTATTTTTATTACTAGGATTTTATTTAATATATAAAAGGGAGTGGCCAGATTTTTTCACCACGCGATTAATAGGTTGTTACATTATGGCAACAGGCTTTATCGTTTTATCACATATAAATTATGTCAAAGATGTTGTTAATGTAGTAGATGTTTTTGAAGAAACTGTCAATAACTTACTTTCCAATTTTTCAAATATATTAAATGGATCAATATTAACTTTAAAAGGTGCTGGAATCATTGGTGCAGCTTTTAGTACTGTTTTCTATAAATTATTTTCAGTTGAAGGAACATATATTGTGGCAACTGTTTTAATTGTATTAGGAATAGTATTTATGACTGGTATTGATTTAGTAGCAATAATAACTAAACCATTTAAGAAAAAAAAGAAGAAAAAGCGCTCATTAGAGGATACAGGAGTTATTGTTAATGATTCATCGGTAATTAAGGATGCTTTAACCCAAGCAGAAGCTAAAGATGAAAATAAAATTAAAATTCATAGTATTGATGAAATCACACATTTAAAAGAGGAACCAGTAAAACCAGAAACAGCTCCTAATTCAAATGGTTTAAATAATATGAATGTGACGAGCGTTGGACCAATAGGAAATACTAATAGTGTGACAGAACATACTGAAGTAAAAATTAATGATAATACTAACTATAACTATAAATTACCATCATTATCCTTATTAACACCAACAAAGAAAAAAGCTGCAGGTAGCAATAATGATGTGATAGAAGCTAATATTATGAAACTTGAAAAAGTATTAAAAGATTTTGGAATTACATCAAAAGTAGTAGAAGTTAACGTAGGGCCAAGTGTTACTCAATATGAACTAGAGATTTCATCAGGTACTAAAATGAGTAAAATAACTAGTCTAAATAAAGAAATTAGTTTAGCATTAGCTAAGAAAGATGTGCGTATTCAAGCTCCAATTCCTGGCAAAAGTACTGTTGGAATCGAACTTGCTAACGACACTGTAACTCCGGTTGGATTAAGAGAAATACTTGAAAGCTTCCCAGCAAATAAAGAAAAGAGTAAATTAATGGTCGCTTTAGGTAAAAATATTATGGGAAATAGTATCTTCTGTGAAATTGATAAAACACCGCATTTACTTGTAGCAGGTGCAACTGGATCTGGTAAATCTGTTTGTATCAACTGTATTATTGCCTCATTATTAATGAGAACAAAACCAACGGAGGTTAAACTTGTTTTAGTAGACCCTAAAAAAGTAGAACTTAGTATGTACAATGGTGTACCACATTTATTAATTCCTGTTGTTACTGATCCAAGAAAAGCTAATGATGCTTTGAAGAGAATTGTTAGAGAAATGGAAGACAGATACGATAAGTTTAGTGATAAGGGAGTTAAAAATATAGCTACATATAACGAATGGGTAGATAAACAGAATGAAAATCTTTCAGACGAAGACAAAATGCAGCATATGCCATATATAGTCGTTATTGTAGACGAACTTGCTGATTTAATGCTTGTTGCTAGTAAAGAAGTAGAAGATTCAATTATGCGTATAACTCAAATGGCTCGTGCAGCAGGAATTCATTTAATTATAGCTACTCAAAGACCATCAACTGATGTTATCACAGGTGTTATTAAAGCAAACATTCCATCACGTATAGCATTTGCAGTATCATCTAATATTGATTCTCGTACTATATTAGATCAAAGCGGAGCTGAAAAATTATTAGGAAAAGGTGATATGTTATTCTCACCAATGGGAGATATTACTCCAGTTCGTGTTCAAGGTGCTTATGTATCTGACGAAGATTTACAGAAAATTGTTGATTACACTGTATCACAGCAAAAAGCCCAATATGATGAAAGATTTATGAACCTTGGCGAAGGTAGTGAAACAGGTGGAATGAGCGTAAACGATGTTAAAGATGCACCTGAAGAATATGATGACCCTCTTTATAACGAAGTGGTTGAATTTGTAATTACTACTGGTAAAGTTAGTGCATCACTTCTTCAAAGAAAATATCGATTAGGATATAATAGAGCAGCAAGAATAGTTGATTTACTTGAAGAAAGAGGAATTATCGGTCCACAAAATGGTTCTAAACCTAGAGAAGTGCTAGTTAAATTAGATAATAGTGATGATGAATAATAAAAATTAAAAAAACACTTAAAAACCTAGTCGAGTATAAAACTCCACTAGGTTTTTACATTTTGATATGTAACTAGCCGCAATTATTACTGTATTGATAAATTAAATGTTTGCTAAATCAATCTTATTTATTGTCCACTTTTAGTTTAGCACTACAGATTTTTTATATTATCGTTCACTTGACGATAACTTTCACATTGACAAAAACGGTGCCTATGGTGGCTCTGGATATATAGGTGGAGTTACTGATGGTTCAATGCAAAATGGTATTCGAGAAGGTAATGGTTATGCCAAAATCACACTAGTAATAATTAACCAATCTTAATCGGAACTGAATAAAAAATTCGGTTCTTTTTCTTTACTAAAAACGTTAGTTAAATTATAATTAGTATAGTAGGTGACAATATGAAAAAGAAAAGTGGATTTACTCTAATTGAATTGTTGGC
>CAKPDJ010000018.1 GCA_934148875.1 uncultured Bacilli bacterium | reverse complement strand
AATACAGATACAACACTAGCAAGTCTAGAATTAACAGGATGTACATTAGAGCCAGCATTTGATAGTAGTATAGAAGAATATAGCTGTAGTGTTAATAATAATGTTGATACAACAATAATAACAGGAAGTGCAACAAGTGATACTACAAAGATAAGTGGATTAGGAACAAAGAGTCTATCAGTAGGAGATAATACATTTATAATAAAAACATTAGCAGAAAATGGAGATGAAAAGACATATACTGTTAAGGTTAATAGAAAAAGAGCATTACAAAATATATCAATATTTGGGAAACAATTTGAAGTTTTAGATGAAGATCCAACTCTAACAACAACCAGTTTAAAAGCAGGTGATGAAGATGGATTATATAAATCAACTGCTACAAATAGTGGGAAATCAACATATTATTTTAGAGGAAATGTTACTAATAATTATGTATCATTTGCAGGACAGACATGGAGAATAGTTAGAATAAATGAAGATGGAACAATACGTTTAATAATGCAAGACGGTATTAATAATAATACTAAATATGTATTTAACACAAAATATAACAGCTATATTTATATGTATTATTCAAATAGTGTAGCAAAAACTACTCTTGATAATTGGTACAATGATAATATAGGAAATGATAATAGTTTATCTTCAAAAGTAGTAAGTGGGAATTACTTTTGTGAACAGGCAAAAGTAAAATATGCCTCTAATTATTCATCTGGAAATGCTATAACCACTGTTTATACAGATTATATTCCAAATTTTAGATGTGAAACCGATGGAAATGATTATGGAGTAGTTAATACTAATATTGGTTTAATTACTTATGATGAGATGGTCTATGCAGGTGGGTATTATGGAATTGTTAACAATAGCTATTATCTAAATAATAATACTGATTACAGTTCTATGAGTGCCACTGGTGTGGATGTTATTAGTGCAAGAATAGCAGGTGGAAGAGTAACTGTTTCACCAGCTAGTATTGTTGATTTTTATGTTTTTAATGCTGATGGTACATTAAGACCTGTAATCAATCTTAAATCAGATGTTCAAGCAACCGGAACCGGAACAAGTTCTGACCCATTCGTAATTGAATAAGCTATAGTATTTATACTTTTAATAAAACATCATTGACCCATATTTTACATTTTTTTACAAATTTAAAGATTATTCAACAGAATAATCTTTTTCTATGTTATAATCTATTATATATAAGCAGGTGAATATATGAAAAATAATGTTTACAATCTTACCCTAAAGGATTGGGAAGAATACTTTATAAATAAAAATGAAAAAAAATTTAAAGGACAGCAAGTTTTTGATTGGTTATATCGTAAAAGAGTATCATCATTCGATGATATGACTAATATAAAAAAAGAAATTATTGATATGCTTAAAAATGACTTTGATATTAAAACCGTTTCCATTACTAAAGTAGAACGCGATGTTGATGTTAATAAGTATCTATTTAAATTAAAAGACGATGAAAAAGTAGAAGCTGTATTAATGAATCATATATATGGAAATAGTTTATGTATTTCTACTCAAGTTGGATGCAATATGGGATGTAAGTTTTGTGAAAGTGGTCGTCTTAAAAAAGTTCGTAATTTAGAAACTCACGAAATGATAGAACAGATTCTCCTAGTCGAAGAAGAATGTGGTAAAAGAATTAGTCATGTTGTAGTAATGGGTATTGGAGAACCATTTGATAACTATGATAACTTAGTAAAATTTATTGAAATAATAAATAACCCTAAAGGTTTAGAACTAGGTAGCCGTCATATAACTGTTTCTACCTGTGGAGTAGTTCCAAAAATAAAAGAATTTATGAAATTACCATATCAAGTAAATCTTGCTATTAGTTTACATGCTCCCAATAATGAAATAAGAAATAGTATTATGCCAATCAATAAAGCTTATCCAATCGAAGTATTAATGGCGACTTTGAACGAATATATAAAAGAAACTAATCGTCGTGTTACTTTTGAATATATTTTATTAGATGGTGTAAATGATAGTGATAAATGTGCTAAGGAACTTTCTGATTTAGTAAAAGGAATGAACTGTTATATTAACCTAATACCATATAATGAAACAAATAATATTTCATATAAAAGAACAAAATCTTTAAATATTTCTAGGTTTTATGATATACTAAAGAAGAATAGAATTAATGTAACCATAAGAAGAGAATATGGTAGTAATATTAGTGCAGCTTGTGGACAACTAAGAAGTAAAAAGGAGGACTAGCATAAATATGAAATCATTTTATTTAACAGACGCCGGTAAAGTAAGAAGTCATAATGAAGATAGTGTTATTATAGTAAGAAATAAGAATGATGATTATTTACTTGCAGTAGCTGATGGTATGGGAGGACACCGTTGTGGTGAAGTAGCATCATCAATAGTAATTAGTTATTTAGGAAAACATTTTCAAGAAACATTCTTAGATTTAAACAAAGAAGAAGCAGTAGAATGGATAAGAGAAGCAACAGAAGAAATCAATAGACTAATTTTTAAGCATGTTGCAGAACACCCTGAAAGCAAAGGAATGGGAACTACTTTAGTATTAGCTATTAGCACTAAAGACTATGTTTTATACGGTAATATTGGTGATTCAAGCGGTTTTGCTATGAAAAACGGACATATTCATAAAATTACTTATGACCATACACTAGTAAACTTATTAGTGACTGCTGGGGAGTTAACCGAAGAAGAAGCTAAGGACCATCCAAAACGTAATGTCCTAATGAAAGCACTAGGAGCTAACAATCCTATTGAAATAGATATTTTTGATTGTGATACTGATATTAGTGACATTTTATTATGTAGTGATGGACTTACTAACATGTTACCTGTAGATAGCATTGAACGTGTTTTAACCAGCGATTATGGAGTTGAAGATAAAGTTATTCGTCTAATGAAAAAAGCCATCAATCGTGGTGGAACTGATAACATAAGTATTGCTTATCTAGAAAGATTTCCAAAAGAAGAAGTAGAAAAAGAGGGTGAAGAATAATGATCGAAAAGGGGCAAAAAATTAATGATCGTTATGAAATTATTAAAAGTATTGGCGAAGGTGGTATGGCTAATGTCTATTTAGCTTATGATACTATATTAGATAGAAGAGTAGCTATCAAGGTCTTAAGAGGAGACTTATCCAATGATGAGAAATTTGTAAGACGTTTTCAAAGAGAAGCACTATCAGCATCAAGTTTATCACATCCAAATATTGTTGAAATGTATGACGTAGGAGAAGACAATGGTATTTATTATATTGTTATGGAATACATTGAAGGCGTTACTTTAAAACAACTAATAAAAAAACGTGGTGCACTAACTTTAAGTGAAGCAATAGATATTATGCTACAAATTACTGATGGAATAAGTCAAGCTCATGATAGTTACATAATACATAGGGATTTAAAGCCTCAAAATATTATGATTAAAGAAGATGGTACCATCAAAATAACTGATTTTGGTATTGCCATGGCATTAAATTCAACCCAACTTACTCAAACAAACTCTGTAATGGGTAGTGTTCACTACTTACCTCCAGAACAAGCAAGTGGTAAAGGTTCAACTATCCGTAGTGATATTTACTCAATGGGAATATTATTTTATGAAATATTAACAGGTAGTCTTCCTTTTAAAGGTGAAAATGCTGTTGAAATAGCTCTAAAACAAATGCGTGATGAAATTCCTAGTGTTCGTAAAAAGAATCCAGCTATCCCACAAAGTGTGGAAAATGTTATTATTAAAGCAACCGCTAAAAATCCTAAAAACCGTTATAGTGACAGTAAAGAAATGCATGCTGACCTATTAACAGTTTTAAATGATGATAGAGTTAACGAGCCTAAGATAGCATTTAAATATCCAGAACACGAAGTAGACGAAAATACTAAAACCATTTCTGTTGTAAAGAAAAAAACAGAAGAACAATTAAAGGATGATAAAAAAGAAGAAAGTATTGCCGTAACGGTTCAAAATGAAGATAAATTAATTAAAAGAACTAATAAAATAATATGGATTTTAGCATCAATCTTTTCTGTACTTGTAGTTGTGTTATTATCAGTTTTCTTTGTTGTTCCATACTTTACTAAAATTCCAGATGTCAAAGTACCAGATGTAAGTAACTTAACTGTAGTAGAAGCAGAAGACAAGTTAAAAAAAGCCGGATTTGAAGTAAGTCTTGAAACTGTTAAGGAAGAAAATGAAGAAATAGAAAAAGGAAAAGTAATTAGAACTGATCCACAAGCTGAAAGAACTATTAAAAAAGGTAGTGTAATAACCCTTTATGAATCTTTAGGTAAAGAAACCTATAAAATAGAAGATTATAAAGGTTCTAATTACATAGAAATAAAAACATTACTAGAAAAAGTATATGGACTAGAGGTAACAATTGAGAAAAAAGATGTTGATATAGCAGATGAATATAATGAACAAGAAATCATAGATCAAAGTATCACACCAGGCACTGTTGTTGCTAAAGGAGATTCTATTACTTTATACATCCCAAATACTATTGATGGTTATCCAAATATGGTTGAAGAGGGATGGACTGTTGAAGATGTTGAAGCTTTCTGTACTAAATACAATATAACTTTAAAAATTGATTATGAGGAAACAACTCAATATGAAGAAGGAACCTTAATTAGCCAATCACGTTCACCTAAAACACCAATAGTTAAAGGTTCAAATTTAAAGATAGTGATTGCTAAAAAACCAGAAATATCACCAACACCAACACCTACTGAAACGCCAGAAACAGATAATACAGATAACAATGAATCAGAAACAAATAATCAATAATAAAAACTTTTTGGGGGATAAATATGACAGGACAAATTGTTAAAATACTTAGTAATTTATATTTTGTTAATAGTAATGGTAACATTTATGAGTGCCATTCTAGAGGAAAATTTCGTAATCAAAACATTACGCCAACAGTAGGTGATTACGTTAAATTTGATGAAAAAAACTGTTATATATTAGAAATATTACCAAGAAAAAATAGTCTTATTAGACCCTTAGTAAGTAACATAGATCAGGCTTTTATAGTTACAAGTTGTAAAAGTCCTGATTTTTCTGCTAATTTACTAGATAAACTATTAGTAGTGTTAGAATTTAATAATATCAAACCAGTAATCTGCTTTACTAAAAAAGATTTATTAACTAAATCTGAATTAAAAGAAATAAAACAAGTAAAAAAATACTATCAAAGTATTGGTTATACTACATTATGGAATACTAACTTATTCCGTATTAAAAAATTATTTAAGAATAAAATTACTGTTTTTACCGGTCAAACAGGGGCAGGGAAGAGTTCGTTATTAAATAAAATAGCTCCTAAGTTAAAACTAGAAACAGGAGAAATCTCTAAAGCTTTGGGACGTGGTAAACATACAACTCGTCATGTTGAACTAATTGAACTATATCATGGTAAAGTTTTAGATACGCCAGGTTTTTCATCAATTGATTTTAGTGATATGGATAACCTAGATATTAGAAACAGTTTTATTGAATTTTCTAAATATAATTGTCCATATCATGATTGTATGCATACAAAAGAAAAAGATTGCTTAGTAAAAAAAGCAGCTCAGACTAATAAAATGCTAGCTGAAAGACTAACTAACTATCAAAAATTTATAAATAGAAAGTAGTGATAGTCTGAAAACAAAAATAGTTTTCATCACTATGTGTGCCTTGAACGAAGCGAAAGGAATGTGAGTTAATATGAAAATATCAGCATCAATCTTATCTAGTAAAAAAATAGATGTAGCCGTAAAAGAACTATCATTAACTGATGTTGACTACATTCATGTTGATTTTATTGATGACAGTTTTATTAATGGTAAAAAGATACCATTTCGTAAATTAAAAAAAATTAGTAAATATTCACCAAAAAGACTAGATATTCATTTAATGACTACTAATATAAAAAAATATATAAAAAAATTTGCCTCTCTAAATGCTGAATACATTACGTTTCACATAGAAGCTACTGACAAAGTAGAAGAATTAATTGAATTAATTCATAACTATGGAATTCATGCTGGTCTGGCTATAAATCCAGAAACTGATATTGAAAAAGTAAAACCATATCTAAATGATATTGATTTAGTTTTAATTATGAGTGTAAATCCTGGTTATGGTGGTCAATCTTTTATTCCAGAAACAGTAGAAAAAGTAAAAACTTTACGTGAATATTTAAAAAAGGAAAAAGTAAAAGTGTTAATCAATGTAGATGGAGGTATTAATAACGAAACCTCTAAAGAAATCAAAAAATATGTTGATATAATGGTATCAGGGTCATATATAACTAATAGTGATAACTTCCAAGAAAAAATATCTTCTTTAAGATAAATAGGTATTTATTATAGTAGATATCATACTTCTTAAATATAATATATTGAAAGGAGTGTTGATACTATGTATGGATATGGATACGGTTATCCAGCTTATCCAGTATATGGTTACCCAACTAATGGTGGCAATGACGGATTCGGTACCGGTTGGTGGGCTATAATAATAGTTATATTCGTTATTTTCTTCCTATTCTGGGGAGCAGGTTCAAGTAGAGGAAAAGGAGTTTGCTAACTCCTTTTTTTGTAAAAAAAAATAAGTGACTATTCACTTACTTCTTCAACTTTTTCATCTTTACGAGCTGTTCTTAATTCTCTAGCACTAACTCTAACTTTAGTTCCATCTTCTAATCTAACTACTTGAAGATTGATTCCTTGTTTTTTACGAGTTGCATTTAAGGCATGAGAACGTTTATTTCCGAATAAAGGTTTTCTATTGGTAACTTTAACTGCCATTTTAATTCCTCCTTTGATACATAAATTAACTTGCGCTTATAACTTTATCATATATTTTGACTTTAGTCAATTTATTTTCTTGTTTTTTCAACTAATTTACCGTTTTTCAAGTAAATTATTATCTTTTGTGGTAATATATCTATAGGGAGGTAATTATGTATACACCACTTTATGTTAAAACTAATTATTCGTTATTATCTAGTTTAATTACTATTGATAAATTAATAGCATATTGTCTTGAAAATCATTTTGCCTCAATAGCTATAACTGATAATAATATGTTTGGTATGATGGAATTCTATAAAAAATGTAAGAAAAATAATATTAAACCAATTATAGGGTTAGAGGTTAGTTTAGAAAATGGAAAAGTATTGCTTTATGCTAAAGATTATAATGGTTATCTAACTTTATGTAAGTTGGATACTCTTAAGTCCACTAAAACTATTACTTTAGATGATATTAATGCTTATCATGATAGCGTTATCGTTATAGTACCTTTTAAATATAATGAATTATATAATGAGTTAGATAATATTAATATTCCTGATTTATATATTGGCTATTCTAATAAACAAGAAGAAAAAGAAAGCCTTTTATATACTAAAAACATCGTTTTTATAAAAGAAAGTTTATATATTGATACCAAGGAAACAGAATATTTAAAGTATTTATTGATGATTCGTGATGGTAAAACGATAAGTGATGATATTAATTATGAAATTGATAATCATAGTCTAAGCATAACTAATATTTACGATTATACCAGTAATGAAAATTTATTTACTACCAATAAAATTAGTGATATGTGCAATTTAGAGTTTCCTAAGTCAGAATTACTACTTCCTATTTATAAAGAGACTAATGGTTTATCTAGTCATGCCTATTTAACTGAATTATCTAAATTTGGTCTACAAAAAAGATTAAATAATAAAGTAACTAATAATTATGTTGATCGTTTGAATTATGAATTGTCTATTATCGAAAAAATGGGCTTTTCTAATTACTTTTTAGTTGTTTATGACTTTATAAAATATGCTAAGAAAAATAAAATATTAGTTGGGCCTGGTAGGGGTAGTGGAGCAGGATCATTAGTATGTTTTTGTTTAGGAATAACAGATATAGATCCTATTAAGTATGATTTATTATTTGAACGTTTCTTAAATCCAGAAAGAGTTACCATGCCAGATATTGATACTGATTTTCCTGATATTTATCGTGATCAAGTAATTAATTACGTTGTAGAAAAATATGGTATTAAAAGAGTTAGTGGTATTGTGACCTTTGGAACTCTAGCTGCAAAACAAGCCTTAAGAGATACTTCACGTGTATTAAATATTCCTAATTATCAAATAGATTTAGTATCAAAACAAATTCCTAACTTTACTAAAGATAAACTTGCTACTTTATATCAGAAAAATAGTGAATTAAAATCCTTTATAGATAGTGACCCTAAGCTAACTAAAATGTATAAAATAGCTTCTTATATTGAAGGCTTTCCTCGCCACACATCAAGTCATGCTGCTGGTATTATAATGTGTAGTAAAGACTTAGATGAAGTAATTCCACTAACTATGTCTGATAATATGTATTTATCTGAGTTTACTATGGAATACTTAGAAGAATTAGGACTATTAAAAATGGATTTCTTAGGTTTGAAAACTTTGACTACTATTATGAATATAATTAGTGATATAGAAAAAAATGAACATGTTAAAATTAATTTTCAAGACATTCCTTTAGATGATGCTAAAGTCTTAAATATATTTGCTAAAGCTGATACAACTGGTATTTTTCAGTTTGAAAGTGAAGGCATGAAACAGTTTTTAAGAAAGTTGAAGCCTAATTCATTTGAAGATATTTTTGCTGCTATCGCACTATTTAGACCAGGACCAGCTGTTAATATAGATTCATATATTAGAAGAAAACATGGTGAAGAAAAAATTACTTATCTTGATCCTGTTTTAGAACCAATTTTAAAAAGTACTTATGGTATTATTATCTACCAAGAACAGATTATGCAAATAGCTAGTTCTTTGGCTGGTTATACTTTAGGTGAAGCTGATATTTTAAGAAGAGCTATGAGTAAAAAGAAAATGGATGTTTTAAAAGCAGAAGAAGCAAGGTTCATTAATCAAAGTGTTGAAAGAGGTCATGATAAAGAAATAAGTAAGCAAATATTTGATTTAATACTTAATTTTGCTAATTATGGTTTCAACCGTAGTCATTCTGTTGCTTATTCTATGATCGCTTATAAGATGGCTTACTTAAAGTTTTATTATCCAAAGTATTTTTATAGTAGCTTACTTTCTTCAGTAATTGGTAGTGAGACTAAAACTAAAGATTATATTATGGAAGCTAAAGCTTTTGGTATTTCAATTTTAAAACCTAGTATTAATCATAGTAGCTGTAATTACCAAGTATGTAAAGATGGTATTTATTATCCATTTTCTGGTATTCGTAATTTAGGTACTATTGCCTGCAATGAAATAGTTAATAATCGTATGGATGGCTATAACGATATATTTGATTTTTTAGCTAAAACACATGGTATAAATCGTAAAATATTAGAATCTCTTATCCAAGCCGGATGCTTTGATGAATTTGGTATTAGTAGAAAAACTTATATTAATAACTTAGATGCTATTACTAACTATAGTGAGTTAGTAACTACGTTAGATCCAGAGTTTGTTTTAAAACCTGATTTAGAAGAGGTTAGTGAATATACAAGAGAAGAGTTAGTAACTATGGAAAAAGATTTGTTTGGCTTTTACTTAAGTAATCATCCTGTTACTAAATATAAAGCTAAATATCCTAATATGATTAACTTAGATAAATTAGCTAGTTACTTTAATAAGATTATAAACACTGTTGTGATTGTAGAAAAAGTACGTACCATTGAAACTAAAAAAGGTGATGACATGATGTTTTTTGATGGTAGTGATGAGTATAGTATGGTAGATTTTACTTTATTTCCTAAAATGTTTGAAAAATATTCAGATATTAAAATAGGTGATATTCTAATTATAACTGGTAGAGTAGAAAGAAGGTATGATTCTTTTCAAATTGTAGTCAGTAAGGTTGAAAAATTGAATTAGTTAGTAGGAGATGTTGAAATGGATTATTATAGTTTTGATCATAAAATAGAAAAAGATGATTTGGAAGATTTTCAGTATCCTAATCGAAAAATTGGAGTTATTGTTCATATCGTTGATGAAACTGGTAAGATTTTACTTCAACAAAGAGGAGTAAAATCGCGTGATGAAAATGGTTTATATGAAGATGTTGGTGGTAGAGTTGAAGAAACTGATCTTGATTATAATTTCGCAATAATTCGTGAAATGAGAGAAGAAATGGGAGATGAAGCTCAATTTCAACTTAGTGATTCTATTGGAATTTATCATTTAGAAAAGAAAAATATTAATTGGGTTTTTGTTATTTTTTATGCAAAATATTTAGGAGGAAAAATAAAAATAATGGAACCAGATAAATGTACTGGCTATAAATTTTTCGATTATAATGAAGTGATAGATTCGGATTTAGTAAGTGAAGGTTGTAAATATTTAACTAGATGTATCAAAAAATGGCACAATTATTAATTGTACAAGAGAGAAAAGAAAATGTATGGTGAAAACATGAAAGAAGACAAAATGCATCTAATAAACAAAATATTTAATAATGAAACAATTAGAACTATTTGGGATAAAGATAGTGAAAAATACTATATAAGTGTTGTTGATATTGTGAGAATATTATCAGAAAGTGATAATCCAAGAAATTATTGGAAGGTATTAAAACATAGGTTAAAACAAGAAGGAAACCAGTCGGTTACAAATTGTAACCAACTGAAATTAAAAGCTTCTGATGGTAAATACTATAATACAGATGTAGTAGATATTGCAGGAATGTTTCGTATTATAGAATCAATCCCAAGCAAAAATGCTGAACCTATTAAACAGTGGTTGGCTAGTCTTGGTAGTGAGAGGATAAATGAAATTTTTGATCCATCAATTTCACTACAACGCTCAATTGATTTATATCGCGCTAAAGGCTATGATGAAGTGTGGATTGCAAAAAGAATAAAGGGTATACAGGAAAGAAAAAACTTAACTGATGTATGGAAAGAGAATGGTATCAACGAACCATTAGAATATGCCGTTTTAACTAATGAAATTTATAAAAGTTGGTCTGGAATGACAGCAAAAGAATATAAAGAATATAAGGGACTCAGAAAAGAATCATTAAGAGACAATATGGATAGTATTGAGGTCACTCTACAAGATTTAGGAGAAGAAGCTACTAAAAGGTTAGCAGCTAAAAAGAGACCAGTAGGATTAAAAAATAATATTGAAATAGCCAAAATAGGTGGTAATGTTGCCAAAGTAGCAAGAGATGAATTAGAAAAGCAGTTAAATGAAAAGATAGTCAGCAAGGAAAATAAACTTAATTATAAATATAGTGACGACAACACGTTAATAGGAAATAAATAATATGGGGAGAAAATAATAATCTAATTCGAAAGTTAATTACCAGTTAATTTAATATAAAAAGTTATTAAAACAAAGGAAAAGTAGTTTCCTCTAAACGAAATTTATGATATATTTGTATTAGATTGAAAAGGTAGTGATAGGATGAGACTGAAATTTTTAACTAACGATTATTTACTTACATGGAATCTCTTATATGGTTCTTCATTTTCAGAAGTTGTACATACCTTTAAACAAAAGCTTTATAAAACCTATAGACGTCAATACATAAGTCTAGAAAAAGATAAAAAAGAAATGCTCCTAGATATTAAAAATTTTATTCCTGACGATGATACCTTATATAACTTAGTGTTTGAAACTCCTTTATACAGTCAATTAAAAAACGATACTGATAAACATCGTATGGAACTTCTAAAAATATGGGATCAGTATAAAAAGAATATTAATCAAGAACTAAAAGAAATATTGAAATTTCCATTAAAAGAAGAATATACTATTTTTACTCTTCATCCTATTATGGATGCTGTTTTAACTACCAAAAATGCAGCTAGTATTGGTTGGGGTAATCGTAAAGATTTAAAAAATCCACCACTTACCATGACTAATATTATTTACTGCATTGTTAAAAATGAGCTAGGAAGTTTTGAAAAAGAATATAAAGAAATAGTAGATGTAGTTATGGAACTAGCTATTTCTAATGAATTATATACAAGAATTAGCGGTACTAGTTCATATCTTAAAGGTGATGAAACATTAACTTTCTTAAAAAGACAAATTTATCCATATTGGTTAATGTACCTAGGATGTGAAAAAGAAGACTTTCCAAGATATATGATGCGTGATGGTATATCATTTGAAATAGATCGATACATTGTGGATGAAAGTCTAAAAAGGATGAACTTACGTGAATTTATTGAATTTTGTATAACTAATCAAAAAAGAATTATTAGAATTAATCATTTAGAAATAATATAGATTTCAGGATAACATTTTGAAATCTATTTTGTTAGTAGTAGGGGGACAACATGGAAGAAAATAAAATAAAAATATTATTTGACCAAATTAATTTGGATGTTGAAACAAGAAATCGCTTAAATGAAGTGACTTTAGAAAAAGTAAAAGTAAATGAAAAAAATGGTAGTTGGACTTTTATACTTAATAGTAAAGAAATATTAGAATTGAATGACTACAAAACATTAGTAAAACTTTCTAAACATGCCTTTCGTAATATTAAAGAAGTTTATATTCAAATTATCCCTACTATTAAAAGTAAGGACAAATTAAAAGAATATTATCAATATGCACTAGAAGAAGTAAAAGATATTTTAATGTTTTCTAGTATTTTTAATGATAATTTGTTAGTTGATGAAGAAAAAATTGAAGTAAACAATAACGAAGAAGAACGTCAAGTTAATCAGTTTTTACCTAAATTAAATTATTTACTATCTCTAAGTGGATTTGATGTTAAACTAAGTAGTTATCTTAATTTAGAAAAAGGTAGTACTATTAAACAAGAAATTATGTCAGAACTTGATAATGCTACCAAGGAAATACCTATTGTAAAGCCAGCAGTAGAAGAACCAAAACCAGCCTATTTTAGTAAAAATAATAACGATAATCAAAAACAGTATCATCGTGAGAAAAAGGATGATAATCCAAATGCTATCGTTGGTAGAACGATAAAAGATGCTCCAACTCAAATTAAAAATATCGTTGGTGAAATGGATCCAATTACTATTGAGGGTTATGTTTTTGGTGTTGACTACTTTGAATCAAGTAAAACTGACTTTAAGATTATTACTTTAAAAATAACCGATTATTCAGATAGTATTTACTGTAAGGTATTTTGTCGTGGTGAAGAAGATTTTAACGTTAAAAAGAAAGTTTTAAAAGATGGAAAATGGTTTATTATTAGAGGATATACTAAAAATGATCAATTTTCTAAGGAATTAGTTTTAAATGCAAGAGATATAAATCTAGTTGAAAAAGAAACTAGTAAAATAGAAGATAATGCTCCAGTTAAAAGAGTAGAACTTCATGCACATACTATGATGAGTCAGATGGATGGTATCACTAAACTAGACCTTGGAAAACATACTTGTGAATTAGTAGAACGTACTATAAATATGGGATATAAAGGTGTAGCTATAACTGATCACAATGGCTGCCAAGCTTTTCCTATTTCCTTTGGAATAATTAAGGGTCATAATAAAGCTATTCGTAAAAAAGTAAAAGAAAAAATAGAAGAACTAGAAACTAAAATAAATGAAGAAACTGATGAAAATGTAAAAAGTGATTTAGCTAAAGAATTAGAAAAAGCTAAAGAAGAGCAAAAAAATCCACCAATATTTAAAGGATTATATGGAACTGAATTAACACTAGTAGATGATACTGTTAATATAGTTGTTCGTCCTACTGATGATGATCTTTTACATAATACTTATGTTGTATTCGATACTGAAACTACCGGTTTTAATGCTGGTGGTGCTGACCAAATGATTGAAATTGGTGCTGTTAAGATAAAAGATGGCGAAATAATAGATAGATTTGATGAACTAATTGATCCTAAAAGACATATTCCTGACAAAATTACTGAACTTACTTGTATAACTGATGACATGGTAAGAGGTAAAAAATCAGAGGAAGAAGTTACCAAGATGTTCATGGAGTGGACTGGTAATTTACCAATGGTTGCTCATAATGCCAAATTTGATATTTCATTTATTGAAATGGCTCTACGTAAATACAACTTGGGAACTTTTAAAAATACTGTCATTGATACGCTTGAGTTATCACGTACTCTAGACCAAGGTTTTGCCCGTCACTCACTATCAGCCCTTGTTAAAAGATATGATGTTCCATGGGAAGAAGATGCTCACCATAGAGCGGACTACGATGCTGAGGGAACAGCTTATGTATTTAGTAAAATGTTAAAAAAACTAGAAATGCAAAAGTTTGAAAAAATAAGCGACTTAGATAAATTAATTTCTAAAGATGAAATTTATAAATTCGGTAGAACTTTCCATTTTAATGCTATAGCCTTAAATAAAAAAGGACTAAAAAACCTATTTACTATCATATCTCTTGCCAACACTATTTACCTATATAAAACGCCACGTATTTTGAGAAGTAAATTAAATGAATTAAGAGAAGGCTTACTTATCGGTAGTGGCTGTTATGAATCAGAAGTATTTAATGAAGCAAGAAGTAAAGAAGGGGAAGAACTAACTAATATTATTAATTTCTATGACTATGTTGAGGTTCAACCACCTGAAGTATATGATCACTTAATCCAAATGAGTGATTTTAAGGATGAAAATGAATTACAAACTCATATTAAAAAAGTAATTCAAGCAACTAAAGAAGCTGGAAAAATAATTGTAGCAACCGGTGATGTCCATCATTTTGAAAGAGAAGATAAAATATATCGTGAAATTATCGTTAACCAAAAAGTTCCAGGTGGTGGTAGACATCCACTTGCTAAAAAAGATATTACGTCAATTCCATCACAACATTATCGTACTACTGAAGAAATGCTTAATGATTTTTCCTTCTTGGATAAAGATTTAGCTTATGAGATTGTAGTAGAAAATACTAATAAAGTTTTAGATATGACAGAAGAAATAGAAGTTATACCTGATACAGGTGGTACACCTTTTTCACCACGTGTTAAGAGTGATGATGAACAAAGTTATCTAGACTGCCCAAGAGTAGTAACCGATTTAGTATATACAAAAGCTAAAGATTGGTATGGTGATCCTCTTCCTTATTCAATAGAAGAAAGACTTGGAACCGAACTTTACGGAGATATCGTTTTAACATCAATTAAACACGATTTATCTAATCTGGAAGGTGAAGAACTAAAAGTAGAATCATTTAAAAGATTACATGAAGTTATTTTAGAAGGAAAAGATAGTGTCTTAAATCAAGTTAGAGAATATTTAAGAAAAACAGAAGAAGAAGAATTAACAGATGAAGCGCTAGAAAATAAACTTAAATCATCTCTTGGTGGAGTAATAGGTGCTGGATTTGATCCTATTTATCTAATAGCGCAAAGGCTTGTAAAACACTCAAATGATGAGGGTTATTTAGTTGGATCCCGTGGTTCAGTTGGTTCTAGTTTTGTAGCTACCATGATGGGTATTACTGAAGTAAATCCACTAGCAGCTCATTATCGTTGCAGTAAGTGTAAAACTAGTATATTTGAAGATGAATCAGGTAATCCATTAGGAGCTACTTATTCATCAGGTTTTGATTTACCAGATAAAATGTGTCCTAATTGTAATATTCCATTATTAAAAGATGGACAAGATATGCCATTTGCTACCTTCTTAGGATTTAATGCTGATAAAGTACCAGATATTGATCTTAACTTTTCTGATTTAAACCAAGCATCAACCCATGCCTATACTAAAGTATTATTTGGTAAAGATAATGTATATCGTGCCGGTACTATTGGTACTGTTGCCGAAAAAACAGCCTTTGGATTTGTTAAAGGATATCTAGAAGAAAAAGGTATCATGAATATGCGTACTGCTGAAATTGAACGTTTAGCTATGGGATGTACAGGTGTTAAAAGAACTACTGGACAGCATCCAGGTGGAATTGTAGTTATTCCTGATTATATGGATTGCTTTGATTTTACTCCATATCAATTTCCAGCCGAAGATCCAAATTCTGCTTGGAGAACTACTCACTTTGATTATCACTCAATTGAAGAGTGTGTTTTAAAACTAGATATTTTAGGTCACTCTGATCCAACCCAACTTCGTTTAATTCAACTTCAATCTGGAACTGATATTATGAAAGTGCCATTAGACGATAAAGAAACAATGAGTATCTTTACATCAACTAAAGCTCTAGGTGTTACTACTGATCAAATAATGTGTAATACCGGAACACTTGGTATACCAGAGTTTGGTACACCATTTACTATTCAATTAGTAGAAGATACTAAACCAACAACATTTGCCGAACTTGTTAAAATATCAGGTTTATCACATGGTACAGATGTATGGCTAGGAAATGCTAAAGATTTATGTACTCCAGATGAAAATGGTAACATTCAAGTACCATTTAAAGAAACTATAGGCTGTCGTGACGATATCATGGTTTACTTAATGTACAACGGCGTAAAACCAATCAAAGCCTTCAAAATAATGGAGTTTGTTCGTAAAGGAAAAGCTAGTAAAGATCCTGAAACATGGAAAACTCATGTTGAAACAATGAGAGAAGCTAATATCCCAGAATGGTTCATTGAATCATGTCGTAAAATTAAATACATGTTCCCTAAGGCTCATGCCGCAGCTTATGTTATTAGTGCATTTAGAATTGCTTGGTATAAAGTTCATATGCCAGTATATTTCTACGCATCATGGTATTCATCAAAGGCAACAGATGTTGATGTTGAAGCTATGATAGGTGGCTATACACCAATTAAAAATAGAATTTTAGATATTCAAAATAAAGGATACGACGCCACTAACAAAGAAAATGGTCAACTTGAAAGTTTAAAAATTGCTTTAGAAGCTAGTGCTCGTGGCATGAAGTTCTTAAATGTTGATTTATATCAAAGTGAAGCAACTGTTTGGAAAGCTGTGAGCGATACTGAAATCTATCCACCATTCAACTCAATTGATGGTCTTGGCGATACCGTTGCTCAAAATATTGTTGCTGAAAGACAAAATAAAGAATTTTTGAGCGTAGAGGATCTACAAAAACGTGCTAAAATTTCCCAGACTTTAATTGATAAAATGAGAATAATGGGTATTTTAAAAGACTTACCAGAATCAAGTCAGATGACATTATTTTAAGAAGGTGCCAACAATGATAAAAATGATAGTAGTAGATTTAGATGGGACAATTTTAAATAAAGATAGAAAAATATCTGAATCTACAAAGAAATATCTAAAAAAATTAAAAAAAGATGGATACGTTGTTGTAATAGCAACAGGAAGAATTTATGCTTCTGCTTTAAAAGCAACAGATGGAGCAGATTTTGCAAATTATATAATTACAAGTAATGGTTCCTGCGTATATAACTTGCAAACATCCAGCTTTTTATTTGAAAACTATATTGATGAGGAAACAATTAAATCTTGCTTTAATCTATACGATGATAATTATCGTTGCATAAAATTTTGTAGTAAGGACAGAGTATATAAATATTCAGAAGACTCAACATATAATGAGATTACTGATAAAGAAAAAGAGTATATTATAAATAATGAAAATATAAGCAATATCGCAATCAATATTAAAAATATTAATTTAATTAAACAGATATATAGTGATATAGTTAATAAATTAAAAAATGTGGAAGTTGTAACCATGAGAGATTCTTTTTCAGATAAGAAATGGTTTGATGTAATGCCAATTAATTGTTCTAAATATAATATGATAGATAAACTTGCTTCGTATTTAGGTATTAAAAATGAAGAAATAATAGCTTTTGGTGACGGATTAAACGATATAGATATGATCAAAAGATGTGGTTACGGGGTAGCATTAGAAAATGCACTAGAAGAAGTAAAAGAAGTAGCAGATGATGTAACACAACTAGACCATAATAACGATGGCGTTATTAATTATTTAATGGAATATTTATATGATAAAGAGGCTTAATGATGATAAAGCGTTTAAAATATTATTATCAGTTATTTCAGAAAATAGATTTACGTTTGAAAGGAAAAAAAGTTAATGAATAAAGTTATAATATTTGATTGGGGTGGAGTTGTTGAAAGCCATGAAAATGATTATGAAGATTTAAAAAATGCTAGAATGAGAATGTTTAAAAAACTAAATAACAGTATAACAGAAGAAAAAGTATTAAATATATGGGCCGATAAAATTCCAAAGGGAATCTCAATGGGTGCCACCAATGATGAAAAAGATATAAAAGACTGGGCTAAATACATTATGACAAGCATGGGTATTATTAATACTTCTGTTGACGCATTTAAGCAATTGTATGAAGATGAAATGTCTACAGTTAAATATTATAAAGATGTGGTAGAGTATGCTCATTCTTTAAAAGACAAATGTAAGATTGGTATATTATCCAATTTAATGTCATTCGATAAAAAGAGAATAGATGATCAATGTGATTTAAGTAAATTTGATTATGTATACTTATCATTTGAAATAGGTATGTTAAAACCAAATAAAGAAGTATATGAATATGTATTAAATGATTTAAAAATTGATGCAAGTAATATATTATTTATAGATGATAATAAAGATAATATTGAAATGGCTAAGGCATGTGGATGGAATACTTGCATGGCCTTTGGCTATGAATTAGACAAAATAAAAAATAGTGTAAATAAATTCTTGAATGAAAATTAATACAGTAGTTAATTTAATTTTATTACTGCATAAATTATGTATAGATATAAAAGTATGGTGATAATATGAAAAGACCAATTGGAATATTAGATTCTGGTATTGGTGGAGTTACAGTTTTAAAAGAAATTCTTAAAATTCTTCCTAATGAAGATTATATTTATTATAGTGATTCAATTCATAATCCCTACGGAGAAAAAACTAAAGAAGAAGTATTTGAGTATGTTGATAGTATAGTTAATTATTTTATCTCTAATAACTGTAAAGCTATAGTGATTGCATGTAACACAGCTACAGCTTTAACTGTTGATAAAATTAGAAATAAATATAAAAATTTAATTATTATTGGAATTGAGCCTGCTTATAAAATGGTTCATGACTATCATAAAACAGGAAAAACTTTAGTAATGGCTACCCCTGCTACTATTGATAGTGAAAAATTCATAAAATTATATCATAATTATGATAATGGAAATACTATTCTTAAAGCTTGCCCAGGTTTAGCTAATTTAATAGAAAATGGAAAAGAGGAAGAAATAAAAAATTATCTAGAAAAAAACTTACCAACTGAAAAAATTGAAAGTGTAGTATTAGGGTGTACTCATTATCCACTTATTAAAAATGAAATAAAGAAAGTATTGGGTGATGTTACCTTTTTTGATGGTGGCAAAGGAGTAGCTAATAGGTTATTAGATTTATTAAAAAGTAATGATTTATTAACTAAAGAATTAACTAAATCCAAGATAGTTTTTTATGATTCATCCAATTTAGAAAATAAGAAGACAAGATTTTACGAACTATTAAAATAAATTAACTATATTTTACACTTTTGGACTGGTATTTATTGTATCAGTTCTTTTTTAGTGATATACTTTTCTTGGTGATATAATGGTAAAAAACATTAGAAATATTGAGTCAAATTACATACAATATGGTAGTGAAAAAGGTAAAGACATAGTTCTCTTACACGGTTGGGGTCAAAATATTGAAATGATGATGCCATTAGGTGATAAATTACCAAATTATCATATAACGATAGTTGACTTTCCTGGATTTGGGAAAAGCAGTGAACCTAAAACAAGTTATACCATCTATGATTATGTAGAATGGTTAGAAGAACTGTTAAAAGAACTTAACATTCATAAACCAATTATTATGGGGCATTCCTTTGGTGGTAGGGTAGCTATTCTTTATGCTTCACGCAATCCAGTTGAAAAACTAGTTTTATTTGGTGCCCCATGTATTAGACATGAACATAAGTCATTAAAGGAAAGTATTCTAAAGAGTATTAAAAAAATGCCAGGCATGAATAAATTAGGTGAGTATGCTAAAAAATATATTGGTTCACCTGATTATCGTAATGCTAGTCCTATAATGCGTGAAACACTAGTAAATGTTATAAATGAAGACTTAAGTAATTATGCTAAAAAAATAGAATGTCCAACTTTATTAATTTGGGGAACTAATGATACCGAAGCGCCAATAGAGGATGCAAGAGAATTAGAAAGTTTACTAATAGATGGTGGCCTAGTAGAATTACCTGGTTTGACTCATTATGCTTATCTAGAGGCTTTACCACAAGTTATTAATATATTAACTAATTTTTTGTAGGAGGTAGTTATGAACATATATACAATTAGTTTTTTACTTATTTTACTTTTTAATTTTGTTAAAAACAAAAAAAGTCTTCACATGCTTCAGCAGAACTTATATAACGAAAACAATCGTTATGTTAAATGGTTAATTAAAAATGCTAAAGGTATATTTCTAACATTAGATTTACTAGCAACAACAGTAATTATAATTGCTTATGTAATAAATAATAGTTTATACAACATCTTACTTATAATTGCATTAGCATTCTATTTGTTAGAAACAATTCGTATTATAAACAATTGTAAATCAGAAACTGTTAAAAAACCATTAGTAATTACCAAGCGTGTTAAACGTTTAATGTTTACACTTATTGTCCTATTTACTTTACCAATAATTATCTATTTAATAGATAGTGATAATGGACCATTATTATTACTAGTTGAATCAATTATTACTTATTTCAGTTATATTGTTGTTTTAATAGCTAAAATTATTAATACTCCAGTAGAAAAAATGGTATATAAATATTATGAAACTAAAGCTAAAAACAAACTAAAAAGTATGACTAATCTAAAAGTAGTTGGTATTACTGGTAGTTATGGTAAAACAAGTAGTAAAAATATATTAAATGATATTTTAAATATAAAGTTTATTTCTCGTCCAACCCCTAAAAACTTAAATACTGAGTATGGACTTATGATTACTATTAATAATTACTTAGATAAATTTGATGATGTGTTTATAGCTGAAATGGGAGCTTATAAACGTGGTGAAATCAAAACTTTATGTGATATGGTTCATCCTAAATATGGTATTTTAACTAGAATTGGTCTTGCTCACTTAGAAACATTTGGTAGTCCTGAAAATATTATCAAAACTAAATTTGAATTAATTGAAAGCTTACCTGATGATGGAGTAGCAGTCCTTAATATGGATGATCCTAAACAGGTATCATATAAAATTAAAAGTAAATGTAAAAAGATTTGGATCGGTATTGATTCAAAAGATGCTGATGTAGTTGCTTGTGATATTAATTGTGACTACAAAGGAAGTAAATTTAATGTCATCTTTAAGGGTGATAAAACTAAATATCCTTTTGAAACTAAATTATTGGGTAACCACAATATTTATAATATATTAGCAGGTATTGCCTTAGGTAAAGAATTTGGTATCAGTATAAAAGAACTTGAACAAGGTGTTCGTAAAGTTAAACCAATTGAGAGTAGACTTGAACTAAGAAACTATGGTTATATGTACCAGATAAATGATGCTTATAATTCTAATCCAATTGGAGCTAAAATGGCACTTGATGTTTTAAATATGATGCCAGGAACTAAAGTAGTAGTTACTCCTGGTATGACTGAGTTAGGTGAAAAAGAAGATGAATTAAATCATATCTTTGGAACTCAGATTGCTAGTGTTGCTGACTATGTAATTTTAGTTGGTGAAAAGAAAACAAGACCAATATTTGAAGGAATAAATGAAAGTGGATATAATAAAGATAAATTATTTATTGTAAATAGTGTATATGATGCATATAATTTATTGCAGACTTTAAAAACTAAAGATGAGATATATGCTTTATTTGAAAATGATTTGCCTGATAGTTATAATGAATAGGAGTGAATATTATGAAAATTAGATTAGGTGTTATATTTGGTGGAGAAAGTGTAGAACATGAGGTAAGTATTATTTCGGCTATTCAAGCTATGAATAAAATGGATAGTGAGAAATATGAAATAATTCCTATCTACATTACTAAAGATAGACAGTGGTATACAGGAGAAATGTTAAAGGAAATAGAAACATATAGTGATTTATCTTTAATCAAGAGATATGCTAAAAATGTTGTCCTTTATGAAAAAAATGGTAGCTTTGTTCTTCAAAATAAGAAAGGCTTAAAAAGAGTAGTAAAAGAAATAGATATGGCTTTCCCTATAGTTCATGGAACTAATGTAGAAGATGGTGTTCTTCAAGGATACTTAGAATCAATTGGTATACCATTTGTTGGTGGAGATGTATATGCATCTGCTGTAGGACAAGATAAATTATTTATGAAAGAGATATTTGAATCAAATAATATTCCAGTATGTAAATATACTTGGTTCTATGATAATGAATATGAAGAAGACCCAGATAAAATTTTTGCTGATATTAAGAAACTAGGTTACCCAGTAATAGTAAAACCAGCAACTCTTGGAAGTAGTGTAGGAATTAAAACTGCTTCTAATCAAGAAGAAGTAAAAGAAGCAATTGATGATGCTGTTAAATATGATCATAAAATAGTAGTAGAAAAACTAGTAGAAAATTTAATGGAAGTTAATATTAGTGTACTTGGTAATTATGAAAATCAACAAGTAAGTGCTATTGAACAAGTAATGTCTTCAAATAAATTCTTAACTTATGAAGATAAATATATTGGTGGTGGCAAAGCCAAAGGAAAAATGGGAGGCAAATTCAAAACTTCTAAAGGAATGGCATCAGCAAATCGTGTTATACCAGCGCCAATTGAAAAAGATATGAAAGAAGAAATAGAAACAGTAGCAGTTAATGCTTTCAAAGCATTAGGATCAAGTGGTGTAGTTAGAATTGACTTCTTAATTGATAGTAAAGCTAAAAAAGTTTATATCAATGAAGTAAACAACATTCCTGGTTCATTATCTTTCTACTTATGGGAACCAATTGGTAAAGAGTATACTGAATTATTAGATGATATGATTAATATTGGTATTCGTGATTATAAGAAAAGAGTTGCTAAAACTCATTCATTTGAAACTAATATTATAAAAGGATTTACCGAATTAGGTGGATTAAAAGGAATGAAAGGCTCTAAAGGAAAATTAAGATAGAAATTAGCTAAGAAAAATCTTAGCTTTTTTTAATTTTTTAGCTTATAATAGAACTGAAAGAGAAGGATTATATGAGTAATTTAGAAGAAATAAAACAGTTTGTCATGAATAGACCTAAAGTAGTAGCTGCTTATGGATATGGTTCTGGTGTTTTTAAACAAGTTGGTTATAACGATAAAGATAAACCTCAAATAGATTTAATATTTGTAGTAAAGGATTTAAAAAAATGGCATCAGGAAAATATAAAATTAAATCCTAAAGATTATTCATTTACTGGAAAACTATATTTTAAGCATGCCAATATAAAAAATTTAAAAGGAAATACTGGTATAACTTATTTAAGTAACATCAAAAATAATGACAGTTTATATAAATATGGCACTATTGAAGAAAAAGATTTGCTTAGATATTTAGATACCTGGGAAAGTTTCTATTTGCCAGGTAGATTTCAAAAAAGATTGTTACCAATAATAGAATCAAAAAAGATTACTGATATGAATAGTAAAAATAGAGAGAAAGTTTTATATACAGCCTTACTTACTATGCCTAGTGATAAAAATAAGTTAATAGATGTTTATACTCAAATCTGTGGATTATCTTATCTAGGCGATACTAGAATGAAATTTGCTGAAAATCCACGTAAAGTATTGAATATAGTAGAAGCTAGTTTTGATAGTTTTAATGAAATGTATTCTAAATATAATACTTATTTTAAAATTAATAATAACGATGAAATAAAAATAGATTATAAAGCTTTAGAAAAAGATATTGATAAATTGCCTAAATCATTATTAGATTATATTGGATATGAAAAAAGTAATGATTTGGAGCTTGTTAAGAAAAAGATATTAGAATATTTAGAGAAACATAACAAAGAGGAAAGCTCAAAACAAACCTTAAAGGGTCTAAAAACAAACGGGCCAGTGCGTTCCATTAAGTATGCTTTAGCTAAAATATCCAAAAAAATCAAACATTAGTAAAAAAATTAAAGAAAATATCAAAAAAATATTTTCTTTTTTTAATTTTATGATATACTATAGAAGTAATTCAAATTTTGGGCTGTTAGCTCAGTTGGTAGAGCAACTGACTCTTAATCAGTGGGTCTAGGGTTCGAATCCCTAACAGCCCACCAAAATTGAAATAGGTACCAACAGGTACTTTTTTTATTGCCGATTTAGCACAGTTGGTAGTGCAACGCACTCGTAACGCGTAGGTCATTGGTTCGAATCCGATAATCGGCACCATAGGAAAATCCGCTCGAACTTTTTATAAGTATTGAGAATAAATAGACAATCAATTCTAAATTAGGATTGATTTTTTTCTTGTTTAGAAAAAGTCTTTCAAAGAAAGGATTGATTAAAATAGTAAATGTTATCAAGCAAGAAGTTAGAATGGAAGAATCGTTAAGAAAGAGATTAGAATTTATTTGTGAATTTTGTAGAGTTAAACCAATTATCATTAATGGTAATTTAAGAACAATAGATAAAACTAATCTTACATATCTAGAGCCACATAGAATTATAATTAATGATATAACCTTTCTAGCTTTTAACTATTCTAATGAAATATTTATTGAAAACTTATCTAATAAGATTAAACTATCAGAATTAGAAAATTATCTAAAACATAACTAATATCTATACCCTAAACAGGGAATTGACAAAATAAACTTTTGAGTATATTATATAAAACCAATAAATGACAAGCAGTATCCGTCTTTTATTAAAAAGGAAGTACACTATGGTCAAAAGCACAATTAATAAAAAATATAATATTAAATTAAGTGGAGTCAAAGGTATTAGTTTGAACTAGTATTTTTGACTCCCTTTTTTGTAGGAAAAGGAGTTGAAGATTAATGAATGAAGAAAAGAAAATAGCAGGACTTTATATTAGAGTTAGTACTGAAGATCAAGCAAGAGAAGGATTTAGTTTACCAGAGCAAGAAAAACGATTAAGAGCAATGTGTGAATATAAAGGTTATGAAATATATAAAGTCTATAAAGATGCTGGAATAAGTGCTAAAACTGGTAATAAAAGACCTGCTTTTGAAGAACTATTACAAGATATAAGAGAAAAGAAATGTAATACTATTGTAGTATTAAAACTAGATAGATTAACTCGTTCTGTATATGACTGGGAAAATATATTAAAATTTTTAGAAGAAAATGATGCTTATTTAGATTGTGCTAATGATGATATAAATACTACTAATGCTAATGGTAAAATGATTTCAAGAATATTAATGAGTGTATCTCAACAAGA
>CAKPDJ010000017.1 GCA_934148875.1 uncultured Bacilli bacterium | reverse complement strand
CTGTTTATTATCAGAGTCTTTCTATGCTGAAAAAGGTGGACATACATCCCCTAACAATCGTATTAGTGACTTTATTAGAGAAACACTTCGTAAAAATGATGACCGTATTATTGCTACTATTTTACCTGCCCATGTTTACAGAGTGCAAGAAATATTCAATGAAGTAATGAAAACACATCGTAAAATAGTTATAATGGGTAAAGGATTACAGGATTTAATAAATAAAGCTATAGATATGAAATACTTAACTATAGATAAAGAACGTATTGGTGATTTATCAAACCTAAATGATAAAGGTGTAGTTGTATTAATATCCGATGAAAAGGAAAAACCATTTGCTAACTTAGACCGTATCCTAAAAGGCTATGATAAATACATTAAATTAAAAGAAACTGATACTATCTTTATTACAGAACCAAGTTATGATGGAATTGAGAAAAGATATGCTATTATAATGGATGATATAGCTAGAAATAACATAAATGTCGTATGTTTATCAAATAAAAAGCATTTACTTCATCATGCTTCACGAGAAGATTTAATGTTAATGATTGATCTTATGAATCCGAAATATTATTTTCCAGTAAAGGGAGAGTATCGTCATCAATATATGAATGCTGAGGTAGCAGAAACAGTTGGTATTCCAAAAGAAAATATTATTTTAAAACAAAATGGTGATGTAGCTGAATTTATTAACGGTAAATTAACAGATTCCAAAGAACACATTGAAGTGGATGATATTTTAATAGATGGAAAAAGCCAAGGTGATATTGGTGAGCTTGTTCTAAAAGATAGAGAAATGTTAGGAGAAAATGGTATAGTTATCATTAGTGCAACTATTGATAGACAAACAAAGCAAATTTTGGCTGGACCAGAAGTATTAACTAGAGGTTTTATCTACGTTAAAGAAAATCAAGATATCGTAGAAGAAACTAAGAAAATATGTTTAGAAGTACTAGAAAATAATATCAATACAGAAGATAAAAAAGTAGATTATACCAAAATAAAAAATGAAGTAAGAGAATATCTAGGAAAATATTTTTATAAAGAAACAGAGGCTAAGCCAATGATAATTACTGTTATTCAAGAAGTATAGTTTTATACTTCTTTTATTTTTAGATAATTATTAAAGACTAGTAGTTATTAGAAAACTTATAATATTTAGTAATTACAGGAGAAAAAATGAAAAAAACAATAAAAATATTAATCACAATTGTTTTAATTATATTAATAATTGCTGTTATCGTAAAATGTTATAAAAACTATAATAATAGTAGTAAAAATAGAAGTCTAATAAATACTATAAAAAATAGTTATTCCGAGTATGCGAAGGTAACACAAAACAAAAAAATATACATTAAATTAGTAGATAAGTATCAAGAAGTAGGAAATATTTATCCTGATACAATAATACCATTATTAAAGAAGGATGTATTATCTAAAGATGATATCTACTATCAAATTAAAGGAACCAATTACTATATTGATTACACAAACTTAGAAAAAATAAATAATAATAATAATAATAATAATAACAATAATAATAATAACGATTACCTTAATAACTACTTAGTAACCACAGAAATAAAAACTAATCCAACAAGATTATATCAAGATGATAATTTAAAAATAGAAATCAATAAAGAATATACATACGATGTTTATTTTAACGAAAACAATAAATATTACATTAAATATTTAGACCAAATCTATTACGTAAAAGATTCATTTGAACTTATCAAAAAAGATGTAAATAATTTACTAACAGAAATAAGCGTATTAAATTTTGATAGTAATATTTCTAATCTTAAACTAGAAGAGATACTAAGTCATTTAAAGGAAAATGAATACCAAAGTATATCTTTACAAGATTTTAACTATTGGATTAACGGTAATATATCATTATCAGATAAAAAAGTATTATTAATATCAGATGCAGATATATCAGAAGAAAATAAAAATTTATTTGATAAATATCAGTTTCAAATCAATGAAAATTCAGCTAATAAATTCTTACCGGGTGATACTAAATTAAAAGTTGGAGATAGCGATAATTATAGATATGATATTTATAATGATACTACTATTAACAGAATTGGCGATATATTAAAGGGTATAAAACAAGAGACCAATAATAAAATCGCGGTACTTAATTATCATTTTTTCTATGATGGTGCGAGTGGTGAAAACTGTAATGAGATAATTTGCCTAGATATTAGTAATTTTAAAAAGCAGTTAGAATATTTAAAGGAAAATAACTATAAAACTCTAACCATGAAAGAATTTAATGATTGGATGGATAAAAAACTAGTCATACCAAAAAAATCAGTATTGATAACTATTGATGATGGGGCAATGGGAACCAGTTTTATTAACGGAAACAAAATAATTCCTATTTTGGAAGAATATAAAATGAATGCTACTCTCTTTTTAATTACAGGTTGGTGGGATGTTACTAACTACAAATCAAATTATTTGGAACTACAATCTCATGGTGATGAACTACACCATAATAATTACTGTAATGGTAATAGATGTGGATATAAGGCATTACTATTAACCAAAGAAGAATTAATAAACGATTTAAATACATCTATCAATAAATTGGGTACTAATTTAGCTTTTTGTTATCCATTTTATCAAAAAAATAGTATAGTTATTGATGCTCTAAAAGAAACTGGATTCAAGTTAGCATTTAGTGGTGGTAACAGAAAAACAAGCCAAAAGGATGATAAATACAATATTCCAAGATACATAATTTATAAGAACACCAGTTTAAATAGTTTCATTAAAATGTTAAATTAAATTTACTTTCTATTTTCAAATTAAATTAAATGTTGTATTATTAAACTAGGTGATTGTAATGGACTTAAGAGAAGTAAAAGAATTTATTAAAGATAGCTTAAAGTATATAATATTGATTGTTGTTGTATTAGTTATTATTGTCTATGTTGTATCAATCCAACAAGTATTAGGACCATCAATGCAACCTAATTTAAAAGCTAATGATGTTGTATTAATTGATAAACTTAAATATCGTTTTACAGATATCAAACGTTTTGAGGTTGTAGTTCTTGAATACAAAGACTCTAAATATTTAATAAAAAGAGTAATTGGTCTTCCAGGAGACACTATTGAATATAAAAGTAATATTTTATACATAAATGGTAATGCTATTAATGAGGATTTTTTAAAGAGTGATGTAATTACCAATGATTTTTCACTAAAAGATATTGGTTATACAACAATTCCTGATAATATGTATCTAGTTTTAGGTGATAATAGAACTAATTCAATGGATGGAAGAGACTTTGGACTTATTGATAAATCACAGATTAAGGGTAAGGTTTTTATAAGAATATGGCCACTAACTAAAATTAAATTATTTTAAAAAAAATCAATTTAAAATTAAAAAAATTAGTTGAAAAAGTAAAGTAATTATGATAAAATCCAAAATGAATATTATTTTATTGGCAAACTTTTCGAAAGATTAGGACGCAAAGCTATGAGCCTAAAGTAGAACGAAATGTTCTAATATGGTAGTCGGTTGCATATATATTTTTATGTGCAACCGATTTTTTTATTTTTCAAATGGGGGAGAGTGAAAATATGAAAAAGAATAAAATATTCGCGATTATACTATTCTTATTTGTAGGATTATTTGTATACACTATGGCTAATCCAAAAGATGAAACATTAGAAAACAATAATGAAACAGGTAGAGTAGAATTAACACCTAATACTAATAGTAGTACTACTAATAATACTGAAAATACTAATGATGATAACACAAATGGTAACACAACTATTATTAGAACCAATAACCAAACTAATCAAAACAATCAAACCAATAAAATAACTATTAATATCAAAGAATTAGAAACTGCAATTGCTAATGCAACAAACTTAATTAATGAAAACAACACAACTACTGACGAAGAACTTAATAATTTACTAACAGCACTGGATAAATTAATTAAAGAAGGAAATGATTTATTGGTAAGTGACGATAAGACACAAGAAGCAGTAGACAACAAAACTGAAGAAATAAATAATCTTATCGAAGAAATAAAAAACAAATTAAATAATTTATATCAAGAAGCAGAAGAAGCAGTAGAAAAACAAAAAAAAGAAAATACAAAAGAAAACATTGAAGATGCTCTTGATAAAGTTAACAAATTACCAGA
Organism: uncultured Bacilli bacterium; assembly: GCA_934148875.1. GTDB lineage: Bacteria > Bacillota_I > Bacilli_A > RF39 > UBA660 > Alloscybalousia. The sequence continues at coordinate 22,308 of CAKPDJ010000017.1, read as the reverse complement.
TGGTGATAAAAAGCAAGAATTATTAAGTCAAATAAAAGATACTACTGCACCAGTTGGAATTGTTACAACATCAAATAACAAAAAACCAACAAATAAAGATGTATTAGCTACTTTAACAGTAGATGAAGAAATTATCGAACTTGGTGATTGGACTAAAGTAAGCGCTACTGAATACACTAAAGAATACAAAACAAACGGAACTTTCCAAGTAACCATTATTGATTTAAGTGGTAATATTAATATTGTTGATTATGAGGTTGCCGGAATCGACAAAATTGCCCCTGAGGTTACAGGAGTTGAAAATGGAAATACTTATGGAAATAGCGCAACTGCTGTAATTACCGATGAAAACTTAGATACAGTTACTTTAAATGGTAATGAATATGTATCAGGTACCAAAATAACTGAAGCTGGTAATTATACTTTAATAGCAAAAGATACAGCAGGTAATACAACAACAGTAAAATTCCAAATTGAAAAAAGATATACTGTAATATTTAAAGATTATAAAGGTGTAATTAGTACTCAAACAGTTACTTCTAGTAGTGAATTAAATATTCCAACTGTAACAGGATATACTAGTAAAAATGTAACTTATGTATTTGCAAAATGGGATCAAGATTTAACTACTATTACTAGTGATTTAACAGTAAATGCATTATACAATATAACTAAAATTGAAACTAGTGTATATAACTTACTAATTGATACCATTCCAGAAAATGGTGCCTACACAGGTAAGGCTAGTGATTACTCACTACTAAAGAAAGTATCACTAAAATTAACAGATGACATTCTAAAAACAACTCAAGCTAACAAAAAAGCAACTTTAGTACTTGGTAGTGAAAATGTATTAAATTATGTTGAAGACACTAACTCATTACCACAAGCATCTACAGGTTATAAATACAATTGGTACGTATTAAAATATGAACCAGCTGATGGATGGCATATAGATGGTAAACAAGAACAATTAATGTATACAGTAACTTTTAAAGATCAAAATACTATTATTTCTACACAAAAAGTAGCTTATGGAAATGATGCTATTCTACCAACTGACCCAGTTAGACAAAATACAAAACAATATACTTATGAGTTTATTGGATGGGATAAAGAAACAACTAACGTTACTAGTGATTTAACAGTAAATGCAATATTTAAAATGACACTAAATAAATACAAAGTAACATTTATGAATGATGGTGTTGTTTACAATGAACAAGAAGTTGAATATGGTAAGAGTGCTATAGCTCCTACTAATCCAACAAAATCTGCTACAAAACAATATACATATGAATTTACTGGATGGGATCAAGACTTTAGTAACATTACAGATGATTTAACTGTTAATGCTACATATAGTGAAAAGACAAGAACTTACAAAGTAACATTCATGAATGGAAACGCTATTCATAATGAACAAGAAGTAAAATATGGTGAAAGTGCTGTGACTCCTCTTGAACCATCAAAATTAGCTACAAAACAATATACTTATGAGTTTATTGGATGGGATAAAGACTATAGTAATATTACAGATGATTTAACTGTTAATGCTAAATTCAAACAAACTACAAACAAATATACAGTAACTTTCGTAACTAATTTAGGAACAACTATAAATACACAACAAGTTGAATATGGCAAAAATGCTATTATTCCTAATTACAGCAAAGAAATATACATGAATAATGTTAAATACGTTTATGTAAGTATGACTAATAACTATACTAACATTACAGAGAGCACTACTGTAACACTTACATATAGTTTAGCAGATAAGAGTACATTTAAGGCTTACCTTTTATACGATATATATACTAGACCTGAAGATGGTGATCCAGATTCATCACTTAAATATCATCGTGTAAAGAAATCATCAAAATTAGAAATAGTAGATGATAGTAACGGTTCTTTAGCTCGTGTAGTAAGAGAAGCAAATAACAGTAAAACAAAAGAAGCTGTTCTAGCATTAGGAATGGATGAAATCAATAAATATCTAACTAATGAAACTAAAAGAGAATTAGCTACTCTAAATGGAAAAGATCTTCTTGGAAGAAAATATAAGATAGATTGGTATGTTCTTAAATATAATGCTAAAGACAATACATGGCATTTAGATGGAGAAAAAATCTATTATTAATAAATAAAATAAATCCTAGAAAAATAGTATTTTCTAGGATTTTATGTTATAATAATCCCAGGTGAAATAATATGTCTTATTTAAAATATAAAGAAATTACTAAATATTTTAACTTCTATAAAGAGTTAGATTGTACCAGTCTACCTAAATATGTAACAGACTATATTTATAAAGATGAAGAAATATTTGCTGCATATACTACCAAAAGAGATAGAGGAGTATTTACGAATAAAAGAATATTACTATTTGACCAACAAGGAAGAATTTCAAATAAGTATATTCATACAATTCCTTATAAATCTGTTTCTACTGCTACCATATGCTTTGGTCTAACTAGTGCTAACTTAACTATTTATTTAGATAGTGGTTATCCGTTTAAGTTAAAATTTGTTAACTTGAAAGATGCTGATAAAACTAGACTTAGAATTTTATATACAAAAATGGTAGAAATTGTGTTAAAAGAAGATTAACTTCTTCTTTTTATTTTGGTATAATTATAAATAGAAAGTAGGGATAATATGTCATTTATTAAATTTAAACCATTAACAGCCGAAATGCAATTTAAAACCATTATTACTTTAGAACAAATACCAGATGATTTAAAAATTTTTCTAGAAAAAGATGAAGAAGTAATATATGCTTTTCAAGCAGTACGAGATATCGCTATTGCTACAAATAAAAGATTGATTGTATATGATTTTAAGGGTATTAGAGGTTTTAGAAGAGAAATATACTCAATATTTTATTCATCAATTACTGCTAGCAGTATAGATATTCATAATTTTGATACAACAGTTACATTAACTTCAGATAGTGGTTATCAAGTTATTCTTAATTTTTATAAACCAATTACTCTAGAAGAAATGTACAACATTTACAATTATATTAACCATCAGATAATGAAAAAGGACAAATAAGGGTAAAATAATTGAGAAATTAGTTGATTTTACTATTAATTTATGATAAAATCTTAAATGTTTGAAGCTCCTGTTTCAAACCGCATTGATTAGGTTTTAAAACAAATTATTTTGTACCTTAAGAGCGAGTCTAGAAAATTTAAGAAGGAGGTATATTATGAAAGCAGTTATTAAAACAGGTGGTAAACAATATTTAGTTTCTGAAGGTAGCGTTATTTTCGTTGAAAAATTAAATGCTAATGAAGGGGATAAAGTTGTTTTTGACGAGGTTTTAATGTTAGATTCCAAAGTTGGAAATCCTTATGTTGCTAAGGCAAGTGTTGAAGGTGTTGTTGTAAAACAAGGTAAGCAAAAGAAAATTAGAGTATTTAAATACAGCCAAAAAGATAGAAGCAACCGTAGAACACTTGGACATAGACAACCTTATACAAAAGTTGAAATTAAAAAAATTAATGGATAATAGAATATGATTAAAGTAAATATAGAAAGTAAAGACAAAAAACATGTAGATTGTGTTAGGATACATGGACATGCAATGTATGATGATTTTGGTAAAGATATTGTATGTAGCAGTGTTAGCAGTATTATAACGACAACAGTAAATGGTATTTATGAAATAGATAATGAATATTTAAATGTTGAGTTAATAGAAGACGGCATGAATATTACTATTTTAAAAAAAGATAAAGTATGTGATACATTAATTAAGAATATGTTATCATTGCTTTCTGAACTTTCTGATAATTATCCAGAAAATATTAAAGTGAAAGGTTAGTAAGGAGGAAATAATATGATGATGAGATTAGTTTTAAATATACAATATTTTGCTCACCATAAAGGACAAGGATCTACTTCCAATGGTCGTGATTCAGCTGGACGTAGATTAGGAGCAAAAGCTGCTGATGGTGAATTCGTTACAGCAGGATCTATTCTTTACCGTCAAAGAGGAACAAAAATTTTCCCAGGAAAGAACGTTCGTCGTGGAAATGATGATACATTATTCGCAACAGTAGATGGTATCGTTAAATTTGAAAGACTTGGTAGAGATAAAAAACAAGCAAGTGTTTACGAAGTAGCAGAATAGTCAATTGTGACTATTCTTTTTTTGTGTTTTCTTTTATAATAGTAATGAGGTGGTATTATGAAGCATTTAATGGGATTGCAGCCTGAATATTTTAATGCTGTAAAAAATGGTAATAAAAAATATGAATTAAGGCTTAATGATGAAAAAAGAAAACTTATTAAAAAAGGTGATATAATTACCTTTTTAAAAGAACCAGATAGAATAGATGGTATAGATGCAATAGTAACTGATCTAGTATATTTTAATAATTTTGCTGAGGTAGTAGAAAATATAGATGTTAATCTACTAGCTTTCAATAAAACTAAAGAGGACTTAATAAAGGATTTGAATAAATATTACTCAGTAGAAAAACAGAATGAATATGGCGTTGTAGCTATCGAAATAAGTATTAATTAAAAATAGATAGGTGATATGATGAAAACACATTTTTATAATGAAGATAATTTAAAAGATACAGATATTGATGAATCTGTTATTAGATGTAAAGCTGTAATTATAAATTCAAAAAACGAAATATTACTAGGATATTGTAATGGAACCTACCAATTCCCTGGTGGCCATTTAAGAGAAGGGGAATCATTATCTGAATGCTTAATTAGAGAAGTAAAAGAAGAAACAGGAATGGAATTAGAAAATAAGGAGTATCAAGCTTTCTTCTTAAATAGATATTATAATAAAAATTATAGAAATACTAATAAAAATAGAGAAAATAAAGTATACTATTTTATGATTAAAACAGATATCAAATATAATTTAGATAATACTAACTATGATCAATATGAAAAAGATAATAATTATACTTTAAAATATATACCTATTGATAGCGTAGAAAAATTATTGATAGATAGTATTCCTGATAACCCCTTAAACAAAATAATAGTTAATGAAATGTTAGAAGTTTTTGGAGAAATAAATGGTAGAAATAATTGAATATGAAGATAAATATTTAGAAAATATTAGAGATTTATTAGTTGAACTAGAAGAATATATTATTTCAATTGATAAAGATAATTTAGACAAACTACATGAAGAATATAGAGAAAAGATGGCTTTAGTAGATTTGAGTGAGATAAATAATAATAATGGAAAGTGCTATTTAGCTATTATTAATAAAAAAGTAGTAGGAATGATTATGGGTATTATTCCTAAATATGATGAGTATGATTATTTAGATTATAAATGTCCAAAAAGGGGAATAATAACTGAATTAGTAGTAACTAAAAATGAAAGAAGTTCTGGAGTTGGTAAACTACTTATTGATAAAATGGAAGAATACTTTAAAAGTATGGAATGCCAGTATGTATTAGTTGATGTTTTTGCTTATAATACTAGTGGCATTAGTTTTTATAATAAAAAAGGTTACCATAACAGAATGCACACAATGATAAAAGATATTAGGAGGTAATATGCTCTATATAATAACAGGACCAGCTGGAGTTGGTAAAAGTACAGTAGCTAGTAAAATAGCAGAATTAAGTAATAAATGTGCCTGGATAGAAGGAGATGACGTTTATCATTTAGTTAAAGGTGGATATGTTAGTCCTTGGAAAGAGGGCAATCATTTAGATGTTTTTTGGAAAAACAGTATTTCTCTAATCAAAAACTTTTTAGATAATAATTATGATGTTGTATTTAATTATATAATAAAAAAAGATGATTTGATTAGGCTTCAAAAAGAACTCAAAAATCAGAAAATTAAATTTGTTTTACTTATTGCAGATGAAGATACTTTAATATCAAGAGACAAAAAAAGAGACATAGATTCACAAATGGGAGAAAGAGTTTTAGTTTTATTAAAAGAATTGTTAGCTGAAGATTATGATAAAAAATACATATTAGATACAACTAACTTAACCATTGATGAAACAGTTAATATAATAATGAATAACGATATTTTTTTATGCCAGTAGATTAATTATGGAGGTGGATATGTTAGAAGATAAAATTTATCTTAGCAAAGACGGCTATAATCAATATTTAGAAGAAGTTGACAAGCTTAAAGAAAAATTAAATCAGAATAACTTATCTAAAAGACAAGCTTATGAAGAAGCACCTGGCGATGGTTGGCACGATAACTTTGTGTTTGAAGATATAGTTAGACAGGAAGATAATTTACTAACACAGATAGAAAATATAATTAAGAAAAATAAAGATATTGTAGTAATCGAAAGAAAAAATAATGATGATTTAGTAGATATTGATGACATAGTAGAACTAGAGCTTATATATCAAGATGGTAGTAGCGAAATAGATAAGTTTTTACTAACAGCTAGTTATAAAACCAATCATTTTAGCGATATTGATGAAGTATCTATAAATAGCCCTTTAGGAAGATGTATATACCTAAAGAAAATTGGAACTACTAGTAGTTATGAAGTTAATGGAATAACAATTAAAGTTAATATTATTGAAAAAGTTAGATAATTACAAAAAAGTTAGATAATTACAAAAAATACTTGTTGACACATGAATGAAAATTTGTTATTATCTGGTCAAGTCAAGTGAGTGTTGATATAAAGCTCAACAAGGGTAAAACCTACACGTCTTACACGGAGTCACTAATTATAGTGATTTTCCGTGTTTTTTTAATTACTATAAGGACTAATATTAAGAAAGGAGAACTTTATGACTAAATTAACTAATATGTTAGAAGAATTTTATTCTAAGTATGATGAAGATAACAGATTATCTAGAAGTAATACACATAAATTAGAGTATATTACCACTACAAGATATATTGATAAGTATTTAACTAAAAACAGTCGTATATTAGAGGTAGGAGCCGGAACAGGTAAATATTCATTACATTATGCTAGTCTTGGCTATAGAGTTGATTCTGTAGAGTTAACTAATGCCAATTTGGAAATACTAAAATCTAAAATAAAAGATAATATGAATATAACTGCTGTTTCTGGAAATGCATTAGATTTATCTATGTATGATGACAATACATTTGATGTTACTTTAGTATTAGGACCTTTGTATCATTTGTTTAGTGAGAAGGATAAGTCTAAAGCTATCAGCGAAGCAATAAGAGTAACCAAGAAGGATGGTATAATATTACTTGCTTTTATCTTATTTGATCATGCAGTACAAAGATTTGCTTTTGTTGATGGAGAACTAAAAGAAGTTTTAGGTAAGCAGATAAATACTGACTATACACCAAATAATCAGGAAAAATATATATTCAATTTTATGTACATAAAAGATATTAAAAAACTTATTAAAGAGTTTGATGTAGAAGAATTAACTTATGTAGCTACAGATGGTATAACTAGAATTATAGAAGAAGCAATTGATAATATGGATGATGAAATGTTTGAACACTATATTGATTATCATTTATCTACGTGTGAAAGAGAAGATTTAATAGGATATAGTAGTCATATCCTTAGTATAATTAAGAAAAAATAGGAGGTATTATATGAAAGATTTAGGAACTGTTTTATTAGAAACAGATAGATTAATATTAAGAAAAATAAAAAAAGAAGATGCTTACCAAGCTTTTGAAAATTGGACTAACGATGAATTAGTGACTAGATATATTACTTGGAATCCACATAAAAATGTTAATGTTACATTACAGTTATTTGAAAAGTGGGAAGATGATTACAAATTAGAACATACTTATAGATGGGTTGTTGAATTAAAAAATACTGGTGAAATAATTGGTACAATTGATGTAGTTAGAAAAAGTATAGAACAGAAAACAGCAGAAATTGGATACTGCTATGGTAGTAAGTATTGGAATAAAGGATATGGAACTGAAGCTTTAAAAAAAGTACTTGATTTTTTATTTAATGAAGTAGGTTTTGAAGTAATATATGCTTACCATATTATCGATAATGTAGGAAGTGGTAGAGTAATGGAAAAGGCCGGATTAATTTATGAAGCTACTTTAAAATATAGAAGAATAGATAAAATAACCGGAAAAAGAACACATTTAAAAGTTTATTCTAAATTAAAAGATGGAATAATTTAAATTTGATATAATTTAATTGTTTGTCTAATTATGAACTTATGATAAAATATTATTTGTTTTGAGGTATTTTATGAATGAAGTATTATTAGAAGAAAAATATGTATTAGAATATATTAGATATACATTGAATGATATTATGATTGGGACTAGTGATGTTACTGATGCTAAGTATCATCATAATACACAGTATCTTTTAACTAAATCCATAATTAAACATGGTATTTTATCATTAGAAGAATTAAATAAATTAGGAATAAGAAATTATACTAATGATACTCTTGAAGTAATGGATGATATTGAATCTCATATTAATGGAAAAACAGGTATATCACTATCTATAGTTGGATTAACTGATTTATATCGTGATGAAGAAGAATATGATCCTTATGATAGTAGTTTAGTTGATTTATTAGTGTCTAGTGATATTAAAGCAGCTAGAAATAGTTGCCATTATGGTAATGAATTTATATCAAAAAGAGTAATAACACCTAATAATATTAAGTCAGTTGATATAAGATTACTACAGTATATTGAAAGTGATAGATATCAAAGTATTGATGATATAATCAGTAAATACAATAGTTTAAGAAAAATAGCCTTATCTATTATAAAAAAGAATCTTGATATAAAATTTAGAGAAATGTCTGATGGTAAGGGTGACATCTTTGATATAGATAGATTATCTAATATTCCTAAGATAAAAATTAAAAATTATAGTTAAAGCATTATCTGTTATAATATATATGAGTATAGGAGATAACTTATGGAAGAACAATTAGGAAAATTTATTTTAGACTTATATCGTAATGGTATTAAAATGGATTATGGTAAATTAAATCAATTATTAGAGGAAGTGAATCAAGTCTTAATATATGGCAAAGATAAAACTAAAAAAGAAATGATAGAAGAATTATTAGAAAAATATACTAATGATATTGCTTCAATATTAAATGATAGAGATTTAATTCCTGGCTATAGTGTTGGAGTTCATGTTGGAAATACTACAGTACAAGTAATGGATGGTTATACAGATTCTAATAAGAATAAAAAAATTGATGAAAATACTATGTTTGATATAGCTTCTTGTAGTAAATTATTTACACAAATTATGGCATATAATTTAATTAATGATGGTATTTTGTCTTTTGATAGTAAAGTTTCCGAGTTAGATCCGAGATTTACTAATTTAGGTGATTTAAAGATTGGTGATATCACTAATTTTAATGTTGAATTTAGAACACCAGGTAGAATAGAAGATGCTAGTAGCAATAGTCAAGCTTCTGATATTTTATTTAATACTGAAGTGGTATCAAAAGATAAATATAATTATAATGATATTGGTATGATGATTTTAAAAGAAGTAATGGAAGCTACTACTCATAAAACTTATGAAGAATTATTTAATCAATATATTGTTTCTAAATTAAATTTAAAAAATACTTATGTAAATGTTCCTACTGATAGGTATCATGATTTAACTGCTTCTCCTAATAATAAGATAGGATTAGTAAATGATCCTAAGGCAGTGATGTTAGGTGGTTACAGTGGACATGCTGGGGTATTTGCGAATAATTCTGATTTATTAAAAGTTGGGAGTGGAGTTTTAGAAAATAAACTACTACCAGAGGAAATGGTTAAAGATGTTTATACACCTGGTATTAATGATAATAGAAGGGGTATTATGGGTAATACTTATGTTTATCATGAGGAAGGTTTAGATAAGTCTTTTGTTAGTAATAATGAATCACGTGAAAGTTTTAGAGTACAGGGTAGTACTAGAAATGTTTTTGGAGCAAGTAGGTATCATTTATCAAATGGAGTTTATGTAAATAGTAATTCTATTTTATTAAATCCAGCTTCTATGGATTTAGAATATGCTAAGACTCTTCAACAGGAAATTAATTCACGTGCATTACAGAAATGGATAGCTAAAGATCCAGTTAACAACGATAGAAATAATTTTAGAGAAAGTATTTTAATCAAAAATTTTGCCATTAACAATCAAGAATTTAAGTTGATTGATGTTAGAAGTATGGTATCTCTTGGTAAGACTAGTGACCCAATAACAGAATTAACAGCTGAATTATCCATTAAATTAATGTTTTTAGATTCTGTACTTAAAAATTATGAATCTGAAAAAGACAAACAAGAAGAAATTAATATTAAAATGTAATCATTAGGGTATACTTTTGTATATCTTTTTGTTATTATAATTAATATAAATGTTATTTAAAGTAATAAATAATGAAAGTTTATTATCAATAGCAACAGATTAAAAAATATGCGATAAATATTGAAATTGACAAAAATTAAATTTTATGGTATAATATGCCCAATTTCAAGCAGTATTAGAAATAGAAAGAGGGAAAAAAGAATGGAACTAAAAGAATATATAGAAAAGATTTCAAGTTTAACTATTGATGAACAAAATTTAAGAAATTTATACTTAAGAAATATAGCATTAGGTAAGGTGTATGGTCCTAACATTGGTTTATCATCATTAGATAAACCATGGCTATCTATGTATCCAGAACAATTATTAAAATGTAGAAAAAAGTATAACAAAATTTTACCTAAATTAAAAAGTCTATGGGCAGATGATGATATTATAATTAATTATTATGGTAATGATATTAAAGCAAGTGAATTTTTTGCTAAAGTTGAAAATATTGCTAAGGCATTGAAAGCTTACGGTTTAAGAGAAAATTTCATTATTGTTTCTTCTCTTGAATCTGTTCCTGAATTTATTGAATTACTTTTGGCCTGTGAAATCATTGGATGTTCACTAAAAAATTATATTGGAGAAGTTGATGATATTATTAAAATTATAAATTCTGAAAAAAACACTTTACTTTATATATCTCCAGATTATTTAAAGGCAACAGATTCAAACAAAATTTATTCTGAAACTGATATCAAAAATATTGTTACAATTAATCCATTATATTCAGCTGGTGATAAAAAAAATATACGAGAAAATATTTTAGACGTAATAAATTCGAAATATCAAGAAATTGTTTCTTATGATGGTAGAAATATATCGTGGGAGTGTTTTTTAGAGTATGGTAAAGATTTACCAGAAGCAGTTCCTGTGATTGAAAATTATAGATTGTTTTCTGGCTTTACTAGTGGCTCTGTAGGAAAACCAAAAGAAGTTAGACACACTTCAGAATCAATTATTGGCATCATCGATCAAATGTCTTTATTTCCATCACATGAAAAAGAAAAAGATACATGGTTATTAACAATATTACCACCAACATTGGTTGCTGTAGTTGTTGCTATGACATGTTACCCTTTAGCTGATGGTAAAAAATTAATTTTAGATCCATATTGTAAATTAGAAGATATTGATTTAGAAATGATGTATTATGAACCACAATGTTGGGCATGCATTCCAATCTTTTTTGATCAATTATTAGAAAGCAAAAGAATACCTGAAAATTATGATATGAGTTACTTTAAACTTTTTGGTTTTGGCGCTGAACCTTTATTAATGGCATATATTACGAAAATTCAAAAATTTCTCGACAAACATAATTGTAAAGCTCCATTGAGTTCCGGGTATGGTCAAAGTGAAGGAGGATCTGATTTTACTGTCGCAATAGGAAAAGAAATGTTGTCTTCTGGTACTGCTGGTATTCCTTTAATTGATACTACAATTGCTATTTTTGATCCCATCACATCTCAAGAACTACATTATAATCAAATAGGTGAAATATGTAAATTTGGCCCTGGAATTATGAATGGCTACGATGATGAAAATTTAACAAGTGAAGTTTTAAAAATTCATAGTGATGATGGACACAAATGGTTGCATACGGGTGACTACGGTTTTATGACAAATAAGGGTCTATTATTTGTCTTAGGAAGAAAAGGTATTAAGGTATATCCTGACAAAACAGTGTTTCCATTAGGACTTGAAAATAAAATTTTATATGTTAATGGTGTCAAAGATGCTATAATCGTGTCTGGAATTGATAAAGATAACGAGGGATATCAATTGCCATATTTATTTGTTATTCCTTATGAAAATTTTGATCAGGAACTTCTTATGCTAAATTTAAGAAATTTTATTGATAATGAATTATTGGATTATGAAAAACCGAAAGATATTTATTTTATTGATAAAAAACCAATAAACAAATTTAAAACTGATAGAAAGATATTACAAAAAGAATATCATTTAATTTAAAAGATTAAATATATTCTTTTACTTTGTAGATTTTATTTAAAGTTTAAATTTTAACTACTTCAACTTACTGTCTACTGTTAAAAAATCCTTTATTATAAATATAACATATATCTAATCTGACTTTATCTTATAACCAAAGTTAAATTTTTAAATATAAATCAGTAATTGTAAGTGAAATAATATATAAAAGTTAATATTTAAAAAATAAATACAATAAAAGTTTTCTTATTTACATTATTCACAAAAAATGTTAGAATTACCATAGGATATGGGAAGTGAAAATGTGAATTTAATTGCTATTACATCAAATGTTTGCTGCTTTATGTTTTTATTGCTATTACTTATTATTTACGGTACTAAACAAAATTATGCAAATGAAGAAAATAGAATATATAAGTGGATATTATTATGTAATTTTATTGTGCTTATAGTAGAATTGTTATTTTTCTTGTTTATTTACTATTTAAAAAGTCATTTATTGGTAATATTGATCTTAGAAAAGATATATTTCATTTATATTTTAATATGGATTTTACTTTTTTCTTATTACATAATAATCATCTCTAATGAAAAAAATAAGAAAATATATGAATTATTACATGATAATCATAAAAAAAATGTGTACTTTTTGATTTTCGTTTTTTTATTAATATGTGGAATTATAGTAATGTTACCAATAGAACATGTTTATAATAATAGTTATATTCAATATTCATACGGTGCCGCACCTAATTTTATGTCATTCATGGCTAGTATTATGATTATTTTATCCATTATTTCAGTATTCATTAATAGAAAAAGATTAAATAAAAAAAAGGTAATACCAATATTTATTTTTTGTATTTTGGTTACGATTTTTTATATAATTCATATTTTTAATCCTAGTTTATTACTGATAACTGTATCAATTACTTTAATAAGTCATTTGATGTATCATACTATCGAAAACCCAGATGTTAAAATGATTGAACAACTAAACATTGCTAAAAGTGAAGCTGAACATGCCAATAATGCTAAGAGTGAATTTTTAAGTAGTATGTCTCATGAAATAAGAACACCACTTAATGCTATAGTTGGTTTTAGTCAAGCTTTATCAGAAGAAGATTTACCAGAACAAGCCAAAGAAGAAGTAAATGACATCTTAATGGCTAGTGATACTCTTCTTGATATTGTAAATGGTATACTTGATATTAGTAAGATAGAAGCTAACAAATTAGAAATAGTTAACACTGAATACGATATTAATAAAGTATTTGAAGAACTTATTAGTTTAACTAAATCTAGATTAGGCGATAAACCGCTTGATTTTAGAGTTAGTATTGACCCAAGTCTTCCTAGGTATTTATATGGCGATAAAGTACGTGTTAAACAAGTAGTACTTAACTTACTTACTAATGCTTTAAAATATACTAAAGAGGGTTGGTTTGAATTAAAAGTTACTTCAGTTCGAAAGGATGATATCTGTAGATTAATAATATCAGTTCAAGATACTGGTATTGGTATTAAACCTGAAAGTATAGATAAATTGTTTACTAAATTTGAAAGGCTTGATATAGAAAAAAATAATACTATAGAAGGAACTGGATTAGGTCTTGCTATTACTAAGAAATTACTTGAATTAATGGGTGGACAAATTGTAGTTCAAAGTGTATATGGAGAAGGTTCTAAGTTTACTATTGCTTTAGATCAAAAAATAGTTGCCAATCCTACTATTGTAACTGAAACTATGACACCTATTAATGCAACTCATTTAGATTTGTCAAATAAAAAAGTATTAATAGTTGATGATAATATAATTAACTTAAAAGTAGCGACACGATTGTTAAAAGATTATTCTTGTATAATCGATACTGCTAATAGTGGCTTTGAATGTATTGACAAAATAAATGCTGGTAATAAATATGATTTAGTTTTAATGGATGATATGATGCCAAAAATGAGCGGAGTAGAAACTTTCCATAAATTAATAGAAATCCCAGGATATAGTACACCAACTATTGCTTTAACAGCTAATGCCATTTCTGGTATGAAAGAAAAATATTTACAAGAAGGATTTCAAGATTACTTATCTAAACCAATTGATAAGACAGAATTGTACAGAGTATTAGTAAAATTTTTGCAACAAAAATAAAAGTGTGATATACTTAATCTATGATAAAGGAGTGTATAAGAAATGAAAGATGTTAGTTTATTAACTAATAATGGTGTAAATGTAGAGAAGAGCCTAGAATTATTTGGCGATATGGAAACATATAATGACACTTTACATGATTTTTTAAATGAAGTAGAAGGAAAGCTTGCTAAGATTAAAACTTATAAAGAAACTGCTGATATGGCTAATTATGCTATTTTAGTTCACTCTTTAAAAAGCGATAGCAAATATTTTGGCTTTGAAAAGCTAGCGGAACTTGCCTATAATCATGAGATGGAAAGTAAAGCTAATAATATGTATTATGTTACTGACCATTTTGATGAATTAATGACAGAAGCTAATCGTATTGTTGCTTTAGTAAAACAGTATATGGGTATTACTAGCGGTAATAATAATACTACTACCGTAAAACCTTTAGTAATTAAAGATAAAACGATTTTAGTAGTAGATGATTCTAATGTAGTAAGAAACTTCGTATATAAAATTTTTAGTAATGAGTATGATGTTTTAATAGCTAATGATGGTAAAGAAGCATTAGATATTATTCGTGCTAATGTAGATGATAAAATTGTTGGAATGTTGCTTGACCTTAATATGCCTAATGTAGATGGTTTTCAAGTATTAGATTACTTTAAACAAGCTAATTTATTTAGTAGAATTCCAGTAGCTATTATTACTGGTGAAGGAACACAAAATAACATTCAAAAGGCATACCAATATCCAATTGTTGATATGTTACAGAAACCATTCAACGAAGTTAATGTTAAAAATATCGTTGATAAGTTAATAATGATTCGTAATATGAATAATCATTAATCGTAACAAGAAAGGTAATTTATGAAAAAAGTAATTTATTTATGTATGATTTCTCTTTCATTCTTGCTAGTTTTAACTGGATGTAGTAAAAAAACTGCTGTTATAGAAGGTAAAATGGAAGATTTAATGGCTAAATTATATGAGGGTATTAATGAAAATGATTTACCTGCATATTTAGGAAACATCACTTTAACAGATGAAAATTTATCTAATTATATTGGAACTAGTGATATTAAATGGAAAGAGGCAATTGCTTCAGAATCTGGTATTGGGTCTATCGCTCATTCAGTAATACTTATTAGAATGGATGATAAAGCTACTAGTAAAGATATAGAAGAGGCTAAGAATAAGATTAAAGAAAGTGTTAATCCTGCTAAATGGGTTTGTGTTGAAGCAGAAAAAGTTTATGTAGAAAGCAATAATAATCTTATAGTAGTTATTATGACTTTTGAAGATATAGCCGATTCAATTAAAGATAATTTTTTGAATTTAAAATAGAGTTCTTCCATCGAGGAACTCTTTTATTATTGCCCTATCTCAAATATAATAAAAATATCTGTTATGTGAATGAGTGTTTAAAAAATAGTGTTGAAGGAAAAATAAATTATCTTTTTTGATATAATAAAAACAAAGAATTTAAAATTGATTTATTTTATTCACGTCTTATATATTGGACAATAAAAAATTATAGTATTTATAACAAAAAGTTATAAGCATATAAATAATTATAAATTGACATTATATTTAAATAGTAATACTATAAATAAAGGAGAAATTTTTATATGGATGAAATAAATCTTAATTTACTAAAATTATTTATGGAAGTTGCAACTTCTAATAGCTTTTTAGAGGCGGCAGATAAGTTATATATTTCTCAACCTGCTATAAGTAAAAGCATATCTAAACTTGAACAAAGTTTACATGTGAAGCTATTTTATAGAGAGAACAAAGGGATAACTTTAACACAATCAGGCGAAATACTTCTTAAATATCTAAGAGAATCAAAAAATATATTAAGGTCATGTGAAAGAGAATTGTTATCAGTCAATAATATTGAAAATGGAAAAATTATTATTGGTGTTCAATCACACATAGCTAGAAATTATCTATTAGATAAAATTAAACATTTTAAAGAAAAACACCCAACTTTTAAGATAGAAATTTTAGATATGCCAACAACAATAATGCTTAAATACTTAGTTGAAAAAAAGATAGACTTTATCATCGATTCATCGCCAATAGATTCAATTTATAAAAATATTGATATTACTCCAATAGCCATACTAAATACATGCTTTATTTCAAATAAAAATGAAATAATTCAAATAAACAAAATTGAAGATTTGGATAAATTCAGTTTAATTATGCCTCCGTTAGAAAGCAATATTAGAAAAAATTTAAATTCATATTTTCGAAATTATAAATATGAATTTAAGCCGTTGTTTGAATTTGATACAGAAGAGTTAATAATTGAATCTGTAAAAAAAGGATTTGGAATTGGCTATATAATAGAGCCCAGTGATAAAGCACAATTAAACAATAATAAATTAAATAAAGTGACATTTAATTATAGTCTTCCTAAAATAGAAATCACATTAGTAACTGTTGATAGTTATTTAAATAATGCTTCTAAATTATTTATCAATGAAGAAATTGAAAAGGAGGAATAGTAGTATGAATAAATATTTATTATCAGATGAAAGTGACATTACAAACGCTAACAATCTAGAAAGAGAAGTTTTATACAATGAATTTAAGAAAATGCCTATTGAATTTTTTTCAAAATTAAGGCATTTTCAGCCTCAAATAGGTTGCTTAAACGCATGTAGTATATGTAGTAAATATGCAAGTACAAACATGAGTTATTGGGATGAAAAAAGAATTAGAAATATTGTTGCTGCTTTAAAATATGCAAGCCCTCAAAAAAATAAACCTTATATTGTTTGGGATAGAAAGAATCATAGAAATTCAGTCATTTTTTCCTACCTTGACAATGATCCAGGCATATATGAATATTTAGATAAATTTATAAGTATAACATATAAGGAACTAGGTGTTAAAACGAGAATATCAACAGTAGGGTTTAGTAGATACAATAAAAAATTAACGGAAGTACATAAAAATATAAATAAAAACCTTAATGCGTTAGCCGGCGTAAGGTTATCATTTACTCCATATAGTATAGGTTGGAAATGTCCAAATAACACTTTCGATAGAGAAGAATATGAAAAAGATATAGCTAATTTTTTAAAAATATACAAACCTTATTATGAATATGCAGGTAGTGGTTCTAGAAACTTTTGCGTAGAACTAAGATTTAAGCCTCAAATATTTTTAAAAAAGGTAATTGTCACTAAATATAAAGGATATTTTATAATATATACAGATGATTTATTATATATATCTAAAGAAAAAAATATAACATTTGAAAATACTACAATTACTGATCCTTATATTCATAGATTAAAGCTTACAGATACAGGAAAGATATTTAGAAAATATACAATAACTGAAACATTTGCAAATGAAAAAGAATTATTAAATTATATTAATAATCATATAAATGATAGTTATAAAGAAGTGGAAATTTTTATGACAAATAATAAGGATGGTAGTTATTATTCAATTGATCCATGTTTAAATGATGAAGGAAATAATGGAATAGTGATTTATCCTAAAACTAAAAGTAGATTAATATCTGGGTATTTATTGAATAAAAGATATTTTTTAAATGCACTATTCAAATACAAAAAGGAAAAAAATTTATCCAGTAGAGATACATTTGAAAATGCAACGTGGACAGATGTAGATAATGTAATAAAAATAATTGAAAAAGAAAAAGCTAGTTTATTACAGAATAATAGAATTAAAGAAAGTGAATATCTAGAAAAGGAAATATTACCAATGTTATATGCTTATGTTAATGCTTTAAAGAGTGCTGATTACAATCCTGATGTTTTTTTTGATAAAAATTTTACAATAGATACAGGAATAATTTGCAACTTAGGAAGAGCTATTACTGAATTCAAAGGTCTAGTAACATATAAGGATGAGCCACTGACATTAAATCACGAAAGAAATTATGGTAATATTAATAGTACTATGACCAAGGAAGGAAAGGTATGGAGATTAAGTTGTGATTATGAAAATAAAGTTATATTAGAAGAGCTGGATTTAGCTTCAACAGCTACAGAAAATGGACAAATGAAATTTTATAGAACAATAGAATTAGAAAAAAAAGATAAAAATGTTTCATATAATAATATACAAAAAGAATATTTTATACCAGGACAAGTTGGAGGCAAAAATGGCAATTAAATTCTATAAAGAATTTGGAGAATTTGGCTATTTAGCTACTTATTCAAATTATGGATTTTATAAAGATGGTGTATACTATAAAACCTCTGAACACTACTATCAATCAAAGAAAATGGTTGATAGTAAAATACAAAAACAAATTATAGAGGCTAAAACACCAAAAGAGGCGTCTGATATTGGTCGAAACAGAAAAAATCAGAAAAAGGGTAATTGGAAAAATATAAAAAAACAAGTGATGTTTGAAGCAGTATTATATAAATTTGAACAAAATGAAGAATTAAAAGAAAAATTGTTATCTACTGGCAATGAAGAAATAATAGAGGAAACAACTAAGGAAAATTATTGGGGTATCGGCCCAAATTATGATGGTCAAAATAATTATGGAAAAATACTATGTCAAGTAAGAGATTATTTAAGGAGAAGATAAAATGGAATATTATGTAACAAGAGAAGGATTAAAAAAATTATATAATGAAATAGGTATGCAAGATGCAATACATGATGAACTAGAAAAAGAAATGGGAAAAAGTGTAAAAAGGGACAATGATTTACGTGAAAATCCAGAATATATGCAATTAAGAGTAAAGGCTATGTATGGTATACCACAAGAAAAAAGAAATTTAGTATTAAAGTATAATAATGCTGTAATTATAGAAGAAACTCCAGAATATATAAACTGGAATGGAGAAACTGTTATAAGAAAATGTGATATTAAAATTGATTATAACGGCGAAATAGAAGAATATTCAATTCTTGGTTCAAATGAGGGAAATCTTTTAGAAGGAATATTATCATGTGAATCACCATTGGTAAAAGCATTACTTGGTAAAAAAGTTGGAGAAACAATATTATTTAATAATGAACCGGTTACTGTCTTATTAGTTGAAAAAAGTAAATATGATGTGCATAGTGAAAAAGAATTACAGAAAGTAAAAAAAATTGAAGAACATAATTGATAATTATTTGGAAGAACACCCAGAGCTAAAAGAAAAAAAAAGAGGATTTCCTAATTTAGGAAAAAGACAAGACAAAAAAGAATATAGCAATGGTGTAAAAAACATAGAGGAAGCATGGAAATTTTATGATATTGAACTCTATAGTTACAATAACAAAAATAAAATAGTAAATTTAGGAACTGGTAACCCTATTAAATGTAAACCATTTCCCGGTTCAATTAAAAGTATTAGAAAAAAATTAAAAACTAATTTGTATGATTATCAAGCTGCCGCTGGTGATGAAAATGATAGAAAAAAAATTGCTGAATATTTAATTGCCGAAGGTTTTAAAAATGATTTATCATTTGATAATGTGATAATTACTAATTCTACTACAGAATCATTTAAAATCATTCTAGAAACAATTTGTAATCCTCACGATGTTGTTATTATGACATCACCAACTTATGGCTTATTTACCTTTATACCAGAAAGAATTAATATAGATGTAAGATTTATAGAGTTAAAGGAATGCAATGATTATAAATTAGATTCAAAAGAATTAAAAAAAATAATAATTGACACAAATAAAGAGTTAAAAGAAAAATATAAAAATTCGAAGGTAATACCATGTGTAAAAGCCTTTTTAAATACTAATCCACATAATCCACTTGGAACAGTCATGACAGAAGACGATTTGGATCTATATAATAAAATAGGAAATATTTGTATAGAAAATAATGTTTTTATTATAGATGATTTAATATATAGAGATTTAACTTTTGATAGAAAAAAATTAGCTAAACCTTTTGGCACAATTGATAATTATTTTGATAATACTATTTCCATATTTGGTTTATCAAAATCTTATGGACTTGCTAAAACTAGAAGTGGAATGATCGTAGCCCATGAAGTATTAATTAGGGGATTCAGAGATAAAATTTTTCATTTAATGGATTCTGCATCGAGTATGCAATCTGCATTATTAGAAGGCGCCTATAATAATTCAAAGTATAGAAAAAAAGTTTATAAAAAATATTTTGATAAAATAATTAAAAAATATACATATAATAGAGATTTAGTCATTTCACTTATTGATGGCTATAATACAAATATAAATAATTCTACTAAAATCAAAAGAGATATAAAAAAAGTTTTAAAGGAAGAAACAAAGTTAGCCATAAAAGGAATTCCATTTGCCAAAACTAAAATAGTTCCACAGTCAGGCTATTTTATATTAATAGACTTTTCAGATTTAAAAAAATATAATATAATCAAAAGCGAAAAAGCATTACTAGAATATTTATATTTAAATGCAAATGTAAAATTTTTGGTAGGACAATCATTTTTATGGCCTAAGAAAGATGAAATGATAATTAGAATAAGTTTTTCACTCGAAAAAAGAGAATTAATTCAAGCGTTATATGATATAAATAAGGCAATAAGGAGTTTGAAATATGAAACAAATAGAAATAACTACGAGAGTAAATAATAGTCTTGAAGAAGTTGATAGCATTTTAACCAAACAAGGTTTTAATTTAATAAGAACTAGCAGAATTGAAGATAAATACATGAAAATTAAAAGTACTAGAATTGATCAGACCAATATTTTAGATGTACTTAAAGAATGTGTATTAATAAGATATTTATGTGTTAATAATAAGGATACCTTCAAAAAAATAACATATAAAAACAAAGTATATGAAAATAATACAGTAATAAGTGAAGAAAAAATAAATGTTAATATTGATGATATAAATAAAGCAATAAAATTGTTTGAAGCAATTAATTTTGAATTACTGATTGAAGTTAATTATGACGCTATTGTTTATAGTAACGGAGAAATAGAATTATGTTTTCAAAATGTAGAAAATTTAGGCATTTTACTAGAATATGAAAATGAAAAAGATTTTGACAAAAAATCTAAGAAAGATATATTAATAGAAAAAAATAATATGCTTAACAAATTGAAAAGCTTTAATCTTGATATCACAAACGAATTTGATATTAAAAAAGCATATGAATTAATTGTTAAAAATATGTAATTATTAATAGGAGGGATTGCGATGTTTATAGTAATCACAGGTTTAGATGGAAGTGGAACATCTTCAATAGCAGAAGGATTACACAAATTAGACAGGGAGTCATCACTTCTTAAAACTCCTTGTCCAATATACAGAGACAGAGACAATATAGATGATGAGGTTAGAAAAGTTTCCCCAGTAGGCCATATGTTATATTACTTATCATCTACAGTATATATGTCAGATAAAATAGAAAGAGAATATGATTATACTAAAAGTAATGTTTATGTAGTACGTTATTTAATCGATACTGTGGTATCAAACAGGGTAGCAGGCATAGATCTTAAGTTAGATTATAATATTTATGGTCATAAAATACTTGAACCGGATTTAACTGTTTTTGTAGGGATAGATGAATCAATAAGACAGAATAGAATAACATTAAGAGGTAAAAGCGAACTAGATAAAGTATTAGACAATGAAAGAAAAAGACAAATGTTTATTGAAGAATTTGATAAACTTTTAGATAAAGATAAAACTATATATGTAAATAATGACTCGCAAAATATAGAAGATACAGTTAAACAATTATATTTATCTATAAGTAAATATTAGAAATTATTAAATATGTTAATTTCAAAATAATGATAACTGAAACTATATACGTTAGTGTAAAGAGTTTTGGGGCAAATAATAAAGAAAGTTGAATTTTATAATAAATTTGATTTTCTTTTTTTATTTT
>CAKPDJ010000016.1 GCA_934148875.1 uncultured Bacilli bacterium | reverse complement strand
AACTTACTATAGCTAATACTGTTATTACTATTTGCTTTCTTCTATTTTTCAAAATAACCACCTACCACATAGTTTTCTCTATTTTTACATTTTTATAAGTTCCATTAATATATCATTAATTATTACCTATTCTAATATCATTTTACACTCGTTAAGGTGTAGTGTCAACTTTTCAAAATGATTATATAGAAAAATATAATTAGGTGATTTTATGAATATAAATAGGTTGAAAGATTTAAGGAAGATTACGACTTAACTCAAAAAGAAGTAGCTGATATTTTGCATACTACGCAACAACAATATTCTAAATATGAATTAGGAATTAGATTAATACCAGTGGATAAATTAAATTTATTAGCTGATTATTATAAAACTACAGTTGACTATTTAATTGGTAAATCAAACATTAAAGAACCAAATAAAGAAAAGCAAAGAACTTAAATATTAAAATTCTTTGCTTTTTGATTTATCTTTTAGGAAATATTAATGTCAAAATCTTCAGTATTACCTATATCAACAAATTCCATATGAATAATTAAACTACTAGAAGAATTTTCTAAAGCTGAAATATAATTCGTTAAATCTAGATCAATGCTTTTTAGAGTATTATCTATTGTAGTAAGTACAATGCTATTTTTTAATTCATTATTTACTGTAATTTTATCTTTATAACTTATAGCAAGCTTAGTATTATCTACTTGATACCTTATTACACCATTATTTTCAGTTGGTATCTCATCATCTACCAATGATAAGATTTCACTTACATCACAATATTTGAATAAATTACTAGGATTGTTAGTAATGTGATAGGTATTATTTTCTAAAATCAAGTAATTATCATCTAAAACAGCATAATTATTAGTAATTCCATCTTTGATATGAGTAAATTTTTCTTTATTATTTACTTTTTTTCCTAAGAAAACTTCACTGTTTCCATTATATGATACGGTGTATGAGTAGCTGTAATTAATATTTTCCGTAATTTGAGAATCAGAAACATTAGAATCATTCGAGTTAGAATTATTTTTATTTGGTGCTGTGTTGGTTGGTGATGGGGATGGTATTTGGTTATTGACTTCGTTATTAGGAGTAGCATTCATTCTAATCATTATTACTAATACAAGCATAAAAATACCATATATAATTAGCATAGCAATAGCATGATATCTATCATCTTTTTCTTTACCAAAACATTTTTTTAATATATCTTTTAATTCTTTATTTTTCATGTTATTCAAATACCTTACCGATTAAACTTTCGGGTTTTACTCCATTTAAATACTCTTTAACATTCATTTTTCTTTTACCAGCTGGCTGTAGTTCATTGATTATTATTTCACCATCATGAGTACTAACACCTATTCCATCATCATATATTTTTCCTATTTCTCCATCTTTTTTAGTAGTAAAAAAACTATCACTAATACGTGCATTATATATTTTTACAATATTACCGTCTAGAATTGCATATGCACCTGGCCAAGGATTAAGTCCTCTTATTTGATTATAAATATCAATAGTATTTTTACTAAAATCTATTTTTTCTTCTTCTCTAGTTATATTTTTGGCGTAAGTGACTTCTTCTTCATCTTGTTTAATTGGATTTATGTTACCAGATACAATATTAGGAATAGTGTCCAATAATAGTTTAGTTCCCATTTCACTTAAACGATCGTGTAGTATACCGACATTATCATTTGGATATATAGGAGTATCTACCTGAGAAATTATATCACCAGCATCCATTTTTTCTACCATGTACATAATAGTAACACCAGTTCTAGAATAATTATTGATAATAGCTTTATGAATAGGTGCACCACCTCTTAATTTTGGAAGAAGTGAAGCATGAACATTTATACAACCATATTTAGGTAAATCCAATAAAACCTTAGGTATTAATTGTCCATAAGCACAAGTTACTATCATATCAGGGTTTAATTTAACTAAATCACTATATTCTTCTCTTATTTTGATTGGCTGGAAAATACGAATGTCATTTTTTAAGGCTAATTCTTTTACTGGTGAAAACTTAATTTCATGTTTTCTACCAACTTCTTTATCAGGTTGAGTAACAACTCCAATAACATCATAATTATTAATTAATCCCTGTAAGACATTAACACTAAATTCTGGAGTACCCATAAATAAAATTTTTAATTTTTCCATTATTTCATCTCCTTTATGCACTTATCATAAATATTTAATAATTCTTCTTGCTGTTCCTTAGTCATTTTATTGTATGGATTATGATAACTTTCTACCGTCCCAGTATGATTGCAGACAATTTCTCCATCTACTAAAAAGTAAACACCAGGTACTGCTAATACCTTTTCTCCTTCATTGTCTTCATGCAAATATTGAGATAACTTTGAATATAATTCTTCTTTTATACTTGAAAGTTTTAATTTATGAATATCAGCATAATATATTGTTTCTATATTATTCTTTTTGATGGCATCTATTAAAATAGGTACTGCATTGCGACACCACGGGCATGTATTGTAACCAAAATATACAATTCCTGTTTGTTTATTTAGAATATCTAAAAGTTCAGTATTTGAAACATATTTAATCTTATTGTTTGCTGGAATTGATACTTTTATTTTTTTACCATTATTATATTCAATATAATTAATATATTCATATGATATTTTAAAGTGTAATTCATCATCAGTATAAGTAATTATTGCTACTATACTTATAATAACAATAATCACAGTTATAATTAAAATCTTCTTTTTCATATTCACCACAAGTTATATTATATTAAATTTTATGAAAAAATGAAATACATACCTAATATAACTAGTAATAATTCTGTTATTAGAACGGTAACTAAGAATATTTGATGTGCACTAGCAGCATTATTATTAGGTAAATAAATTTTTTGATATTGTTTTTCTAATTCTTGTGATTGTGATTTGGTTTGTTCCTTAGCTTGTAATCCATCTAATATTTGATTTAATTGTACTAGTTGATTTTTAGTGCCATCATCATTTATTACGAAGACAGCATCATGATTTATATCTTCGGTCATATAAGTTCCATTTTCAATAAATGTATTTACTACATCCTCATATTCTTTACCAAAACCAAATTTCATATCATAGTTGCCACCATTATTTTTTATTGCCATTTTAAATGAGCCTGATTGCTTTAAAATATATTGATTTATTAAATTTAATGTTAGTGCTAATTCAGGTGAGTAAGTGGATAACTGATTCATATATGAAACTGCGGGATTATATGTACCAGCTAATTCTTGAAGTTGTTTAAATAAAATTGGATCATATTTGTCATTTTGACTTGAGAAACTACCAAACAATACTTGATAATTATTGCTTTCTCTTTCTGCTTTAACTACTTTGATATTACGTTTTTCACCTAAGTTTTGTTCGCTATTTTCTACTACTAGAGCTAATGTCATAAGGGCAACAAAATTCATAGATTCAGGATTACTAGCATTCTCTTGTATTGAAATACTACCATCATCTTTCATTTCTATACTGTCACCTATTTTATTACTACTCTCAATGTTTTCAGAGTTATTCTCTATTTCTTGTTCTTCTTGTGCCTCTGTCTTTGTTTCATTTAGTAAAGTTTCACTACCTGGACTTTCAATTGCACTATTTATTTTTTCTATTGGTAATTCTAAAGTTGGGGCATCATCTGATAGTGCTTGTCCTTCATAATATTCAACTACTCTATCAGCATTATTTTTTAACTTATATACGTCATGTTCATCCTTAATACTTTCTAATACTGATGCCTCATCACCACTTAATGATATACCAACATTACTTAAATTTTTACTAATTCCACTTATTAAATCAGATTTAATATCTCTAACTTGTTCAGTGGCATTTTGATGATCATTCATCATTCTTTGCTGATATTCATTCATAATATTGTCTAAATGGATTGATGCTTGATATAAGTCGGTATTTTCATTAAAACTGTCACATTCTCTAGTAAGTTCATCTCTTATTTCTTCTGGTACATCATTTTTGTCTAAAAAGATTTGTACTTCTCTTTTTAATTCTTCTACTGTTTTAACACCAGTAGTACGTAATTTATATTGTTCCATATTGGCATTTATCTGTTCTAAATTTTTTGAACTTTGTTCTTCATCGTTAACATAGCTATTTAACATATATGATTTATCCATGATATCACATCCCTACTATAATGATATTATCATAATTTGAAAATAAAATAAAGATTGATTAGCATTAAAAATCAGTTAATATTATCGTATGGTAACACCAGTATAGTAATGTTTTAAAATTTCAATGTAGTTATATCCTTCTTTTGCCATGCCACTAGCACCATATTGACTTAGCCCAACGCCATGACCATAACCACGTGTTGTGATTATTAAAGTATTATCTATTTGTTTTATGTCAAAATCTGCTGAACGTAATCCTAGTAGATTACGGAATTCTACTCCAGTAAATTCACGATTTCCAAATCTTACCTTTTCTACTCTACCACTACTATCGCGAGATAATATCTCAAAACTAGTATCACTTACATCTACTCCTAAAATATTTAAAACATTTGATAAATCCTTTTCTATTTCTTTTAGATATGATGTTGAATTTTTGTCCCAAGAACTATCTACACTTTTTAAGTAGGGACTACTATTACCCCAAACATACATTGCATCCTCAGTTTTACCATTACTAGTTGAATGATATACAGCGTCTATATAATCATTCTGATAATATATGGCCTGATTTTTAGTAGCTTCTACTGCACTCTTTATTTTTTGATAATAAGTGTTGTAGGAATTTTTCCACATTTCTTTTAATTGATTATTATCTTTGTAACATTGTGTTGATACAAAATCTGTTAACTTGGCGTTATTTTTTATTTTTTTCAAAGCATAAGTACGTGCTACTACTGCTTGAGCTTTTAGAGCTTCAATTGGAAATGATGCTGGCATTTCTGCACCTACTACTCCTATTAAATATTCATCTAATGGTATAGTTATAACGTCTCCATTAGTTCGATATATAGTTACTTTATCCGTTTCACTTTTTGAAGTATCAGATGATTCTTCTTGCTTTGGATTTTCATTTGTTTCTTTATTTGCTACTGTTTCTTTTTGATCTATCTTGGTTTCACTATTTTTGGTTTCATTATTGTCTTTTGATGTTATCTGTGTATTTTTATTTCGATTATTATTAGTTGTTTTGTTTTTTTCATCTAACTTGTTACTTGTTTTTTCCTTTAATTCATTACTTACTTTTTCATTAGTATTATTAGTTATTTCTTCTATACTACTGGAATCCTTAATTGTTACTGTTTCTTCAGGTTGGTTAGTATTAATTATATTTACTGTTTCTTTAGGAATTATATTATTATTAACATAAGTTAGTTCAATATCATTAGTAGTTGGATTTTCCGTTATTAGTAATATAGCTAGTATAATTCCACCAAGTGATAGAGCTATTTTTTCACCATCAAATTTTATTTTGTTTTTCTTAATATAATCTTTAATTTCTTTTTTCATATTATTATGTCTATGGGATTTTTTAAAATCTATTCCAAACTCATAGTTATAATCGATATACAAAATTAGAATTTTTTCGTTATTTTTAATTTGAATTGAATAACTGTTTATCATAATAAATCACCATTTATAGTATGGTGATTTATTTCATTTTTAAACTATATATGAATAGGATTAAAGTCAATATCTATTTTTACCTTTTGATTGGTTTTGTAGTGTTCTAGTAGTTCTTTTAGTACCTTATATAAATTATCTTCTTTTTTATATTTTAGAATTATTTGAAAACGATAAACATTATTTACTTTAAATACATTAGCTATACTTGGACCTAAAATAGTAGTATTAGATAAATTTTTATTTAGGTATTCTGCTACTTTATTACTAACACTTTTAGCCTCATCATATGATTTACTTAATATTTTAATTGATGTGAGGTAATAGTAAGGTGGATATCCAAGTTTGTGTCTTATTTGCATTTCTTGATTAAAAAAGCCTAGATAATCATGGTTTTTAGCATATCTAATAGCATAGTGTTCAGGATTGAAAGTTTGAATTATTACTTTTCCACTTTTTTCACCTCTACCACTTCTACCTGCTACTTGACATAATAATTGAAAAGTTGCCTCACTACTTCTAAAATCAGGAATATTTAAGCTTGTATCAGCATTAATAACACCTACTAAAGTAACATTAGGAAAATCAAGTCCCTTAGCTACCATTTGAGTTCCTAATAAAATATCATATTCTTGGCTAGAAAAAGCATTAATTATCTTTTCATGACTTCCTTTTTTGCTAGTGGTATCAAAATCCATACGTATAACTTTCTTATCAGGAAAGATTTTATTTAATTGCTCCTCTATTTTTTCTGTTCCAACTCCTAATGTGGAAATTGATTCTTCATGGCATTCTGGGCAAATATTATTTAGTTTGGTACCATAGCCACAATAATGACATCTTAAAGTATTACTACTTTTATGATAAGTTAAAGTAATGTCACAGTTAGGACACTTTTCCGTATAGCCACAATTTTTGCATGATACAAAAGATGAGTATCCTCTTCTATTTAGGAGAAGTATAACTTGTTCGTTATTATTAAAACACTCTTGCATACTATTTATTAGTATCTTAGAAAAATTACCGTTTCCTTTTTTTATTTCTTGATTCATATCAACAATTTCGGTAGTTGGCATATTTTTATGGTTTACTCTTTCTTTTAATTCAATTAACTCATATAAACCTTTTTTACTTCTAGCATATGTTTCTAGGGTTGGGGTAGCACTACCTAAAACAACTGGAGCATTATGATATTTACTACGCCATTTAGCTATATCTATAGCATTATATTTAGGATTGCAGCTATCTTGTTTATAGCTATCGGTATGTTCTTCATCAATTATAATTACACCAATATTTTTTAGTGGGGCAAAAATAGCACTTCTAGCACCAATCACTATCTTAATCTCACCTCTAGCTATTTTTCTCCATTCATCGTATTTTTCACCATCACTTAGGCGACTATGTAGAATAGCGATATTACTAGCAAATCTTTTTTTAAATCTAGAAACAATTTGTTCAGTTAGTGATATTTCAGGAACTAATACTATACTCTCTTTATCTTCAGATAATAATTTTTCTATTATTTCCATATATACTTCTGTTTTACCACTTCCAGTAACACCATGAATTAGAAAAGTAGTGTTAGTATTTTTTTTAGCTAAAACTTGGTCTACTGCTTTTTGTTGAAGATTGGTAAGTGGATATTTTGTAACTATCTCATTTTCATGATTAAGTCTATATATTTCTTCCTTTTTTTCTTCAATAATACCATTTTTTAATAATGTTTGAACGCTACTAATAGATATTAAATTGGCATCTTTTTTTAATAGTTTTCCACATTCTTTTATTCTATTTACTATTTGCTCCTGTTTACTATTTAATTTTGAAATAGGTTCATTTTTTATAATTAAGTATGATTCTGTTTTAACAGATATATCTACGCCATTCTTAGCTTTTAAAGCTTTTGGTAACATAGCTTGATAACAGGAGATCAATGTTGATAAAGTTGTATCAGCCATATTTTTACCTAAAAGTAATAACTCTTCATTTAAAATAATATCAGTATCTACAGCATCAATTATCTCTTTTAAATCTTGATAATCACTATTATTACTAATACCTAATACAAATCCTTCTAACGTTTGATGAGCAAAAGGTACTTTAACTCTAATTCCAACTTTTACTTTTGATAGTAAATTGTTGGGAACTATATAATCAAAGGTTTTATCAATGTTTTTATTAGATAATTCTACTAGTACCTTTGCTATCATAATTTCCTCCTTTTAATTATTTTCTTAATTTTTCTATTTTTTCTATAGATAGACCAGTAATTTTAGAAATATCTTCTATAGAAATTGTATTTAATTCTAACATATTTTTAGCTATTTCAATTTTTTCTTCTTTTATCCCAGCTTCTTTTCCTTCTTTAAGTGCTTTCTGTGCTGCTTTCTGTGCTGCTTTCTGCGTAGCTTCTTTTATCTCACTTTTAATACATGTTCTTTTGATTCTATCCCATTCTTCATCTCTATCGTAATATCTCTCTGGTAGTTGATCATCATAATTCATCTCTTCCACTATCCTTTCGATATCCATCCTTATCTTTTCATCTAATGGAACATTTCTTATATCACTTTCAAATTTACTCTTATCTGTACACATCATTAATGCTGATATTCCACATAATATTTGATAATTCTCTGGATAATTAAATCTAGCTTCACTATACCATAATTTACTTAACTCTTCAATATTGATATGCACTATTTTTAATTTCTCTGTTAATATATGTCCATACTTATTTCTTAGCATATATTCATCTATCTTTTCTTTATTTATTGTATCTACATATTTTAAATTAAAGTTATACTGAATAGTTGTTTTAATATTTGTATAATCTTCACTTTCTTCTAATCCCATACCAAAAAAGTTACTAGCAAAATATATATTTCTTTCAATTATTTCTTGTTTAAATGTTTTACGATTATTCATCTCTAAATTAATCTTTAATGGTTCCTCTAAATCTACTATAAAGATTACATCTTTATCTGATTTCTTATCTGTTACTCGTGATAGTTTTTGATTAGTATTTTTAAAAGCTATTTTATCTTTTAATAACGAATATGGAATACCTGTTAAAACACTTATTAAATATGCCGTTATATTAGGATATTCTCTATTACCAAACACTGCTTTAAACATTTCATCATAACAGATTGGTACCATTTTATTTGATTCTTTTATTAGTTCTTTTTTATTCAATCAAATCACCTCTAATTATATTATTTCTATTTTTTTAGAAGTGACTAAAAAAACTTAGAATTTGTCGAATTTTTACTATTTATTTTCATAATCATAGCTAATAATTATCATAAGATTTAATGAGATGATGATAATGAATAAAATAACGATAGGGATACCTAAAGCACTACTTTACTATAAGTATGGTGAATTATGGACTAGTTTTTTTGAAGAATTAGGATGTGAAATTATTATTAGTCCCAATACTAATAAAGAAATACTAGATAATGGTATTAAATTTAGTATGGATGAAGCTTGTATGGCTATGAAGATATATATGGGACATGTTTATTACTTGATTGATAAATGTGATTATATATTAGTTCCTAGAATTAAATGTGTTAAAAAACATGAAAAACTGTGTACCAATTTTTCAGCTTTATATGACTTAGTTAATAATGTTTTTGATAAAAAGTTAGTTCACTATAATTTGGATGTTGAACATAAAGAAGATGAACTATATGCCTTTACTACTATGGGATTATCTTTAGGATTTACTTACAGAAAAATAATTAATGCTTATAAAACAGCTAAAGCTAAAGAAAAAATGCTACTAGATAGAAAAATAAGTAAACAAAAAGTAACGATTGCTGGTAGTAATAAAATTAAAATATTAGTAGCTGGTCATGCATATAATTTGCATGATGAATATATAGGAAAACCAATTATAAAGCTACTTGAAAATAATAATATTGAAGTAATTTATTCTGACTGTTATGATGACAAATACTTAGAGGAAGAAGTTAAACATATTAGTAAAAAGAATTATTGGACTTATAACAAGGAAATAATAGCTTCCATTTATCATTATCAGGATCAGGTAGATGGAATTATTTTAATTACTTCGTTTCCGTGTGGACCTGATTCACTCAGCAATGAAATGATTGTTAGAAATGTAAAAATTCCTATAACTACCCTAGTAATAGATAATTCCAATTCTGATACTGGTGTTTTAACTAGAATAGAAAGTTTTATTGATATTTTAGAGGAAAGGAAGAAACATAATGAAACAAGATAGAGTTATTAGCTTTCCACATTTAGGGGACTATTATATTCCTATTAAATATTTACTTCAAAAACTTACTAAGTTGAAGGTAATAGAATCCCCTCCCATTACTAAAAAGACAATAGAACTTGGTAGTAAACATGCGCCTGATTTTGTTTGTGTACCGTTTAAATATAATTTAGGAAATTTCATTGAAACGCTTGACCAAGGAGCTAATGTTTTAATACAAGCTGGTGGTGGTTGTAGGTATGGATATTATCCTGAAGTACAGGAAAAAATATTGAAAGATTTAGGTTATAATTTTGAATTGTACTGTTTAGTTGACAATGATAGAGTAACTTCTAAAAGTCTTTATCATACTTTTAAAAAAATTGATAGTAAAATTAAATTTTCTAAAATGATTTATTATGTACCTCTTACCATTTTGATGATTTATTATATGGATAAAATTGATGATTATATTCGCTTAAATATAGGCTTTGAAGTAGATAAAAATAGTTTTATTAATCTGAAGAAGGAAATGCTTGATGATTTTACTAAGAGTTCTGGTTACTTTTCTCTTATTAAAAAATACTTTAAATATAAGAAAAGGTTTAGAAAGTTAAAGATTAATAAACCTGATAACTGCTTAAAAGTTGGAATAATTGGAGAATTGTATACATCAATGGAACCATTTTCTAGTTATTTTTTAGAAAAGGAATTAGCTAGCATGAATATAGAAATTAAAAGATTTACTAATGTTAGTTACTTACTTTATAAAAAAAGACTTGAAAGAAAAAGAAATTTAAGATATATCGAAAAGTACTGTAAATATACAATTGGCGCAGATGGAATGGATAATATTTATAGAGCTAAATATTTAATAGATCAAGGGTATGATGGTTTAATTCATATTAAACCTTTTGGATGTACACCTGAGATTGGAGCTATACCTATTATTGGAAAGGTATGTCAAGATGGAAAAATGCCAATTATTTATTTTTCATTTGATTCACAAACAAGTGAGACCGGTATTAAAACACGATTAGAAGCTTTTTATGATATGCTTAAGATTAAGAAGGGAGATTAATATGAATGCTTATTTAGGAGTTGATATTGGATCTATTTCTACTAAAGGTGTTATTATTGATGATAATAATAAGATTTTAGCTAGTAGTTATATTTGGACTAAAGGTAATCCAATTGATGCGGTTAAAACATTAATTGGCAATTTGGAAAGTCAGATTGATAAGAGTAAATTAAATATTATAGGTGTTGGAACGACAGGATCAGCTAGGAAGTTAATTGGGGCGATGTTATCAGCAAATGTTGTTAAGAATGAGATAACTGCTCATGCTATTGGAACATTATCACTCTACCCTAATGTTAGAACTATTTTCGAGATTGGTGGACAGGATTCTAAAATTATTTTAATAGAAGATGGAATTGTAGTTGATTATGCTATGAATACACTTTGTGCTGCTGGTACTGGAGCTTTTTTATCTAGTCAAGCTAGTAGATTAGGTGTTGATGTTGAAGATTTTGGTAAAATTGCTTTAACCAGTAAGAAACCAACTAAGATTGCGGCAAGATGTACTGTTTTTGCAGAAAGTGATTTAGTACATAAAGCTCAAATGGGATATAAAAAAGAAGATATTATTGCTGGATTATGTCAAAGTGTTGTATCTAATTATCTAAATAATGTTGGTAAGGGTAAAAAAATAAAAGCTCCTATTATTTTTCAGGGTGGTGTTAGTAAAAATATTGGTGTTAAAAAAGCATTTGAAAATGAGGTTGGAACGGAAGTAATCGTTGATGAAAACGGACATTTAATGGGAGCTCTTGGAGTAGCTATTTTAGCTAAAAAGGCTCCAATTAAAACGAATTTTCAATTTTCTATAACACAAAATGAATTTGAAACTAGAGGTATTGAATGTAATAGATGCTCAAATCACTGTGAAATTATTTGTGTAAGTAAAAATAAACAGTTAATAGATAGTTGGGGAAATCGCTGCAGTAATGGTGATATTATGAGTAAACAAAAATAGATATGATTAACCATATCTATTTTGCTTTTATCCTCATCATTGAGTATTCTTCTACTTTATCGGGTACTTTTATTTTTAATATTTCTTCTGGATGACATGCTTTATCCAATTCATTCATATTTTCGCCATAGATTTTATCAACAGTAAATGATATAACTTTACCGCTTGGCATAAATATTTCAACTTCAGTACCTGGTTCAAAATAATTTCTTTCTGAAATTGTTACCATTTTGGTATTATCATCATAAGAAAGAATATAAGCTAAATAATCTTGATTTGATAATTCTTGTCTACCTGTATAATATTGATCAGTTTCATCTGCTAAGTGATTGAAATAATGGGTACTTGTTTCACGATTAGCTACACGCGATAAAATTTTTTCTTGTTGCTTAATCAAACCATCAGTCAAAGTGTTATTGTAACAGGCATCAATGATTTTGCGATAACTAGACATAACAGTCGCTAAATAATAATGACTTCTCATTCTGCCTTCTACTTTTAAACTTGCTACTCCAATGTCAATTAATTCTTTAATGTGTTCTGCCATATTCAAATCTTTGGTAGCCATGGTAAATTTTTGAGTATCATCAGAATCTATGTTAAATACAAATCTACAAACTTGACTACAACCACCACGATTTGAATCACGATTAGTTACATAATTAGATAATGTACATCTACCACTAAAGAATGTACACATAGCACCGTGAATAAATACTTCAATATCACATCCAGTTGATACTAATTCTTCAATTTCTTTTTTAGAAAGTTCTCTAGCTGGCACTACTCTAGCTACACCTTCTTTTTGAAAAAACTTAACTGTTTCAATATTAGTAGTAGAGTTTTGGGTACTAACATGAACTTCTACTTCAGGAAAATTTTTTCTAATATAAGAAATAATAAAAGGATCTGATACAATAAAAGCATCAATTCCAGCATCAACTGCTTCTTTTAAATAGTCGTAAATACCATCAATATCTTCATTATGAAAAACGATATTTACTGTTTGATATACTTTTTTTCCTAATTTGTGTGCAAAACTACAAGCTTCTTTTATTTCTTCTATACTAAAATTGGTAGCATTTGCTCTTAAACTATATTCTCTACCTCCAATATAGACAGCATCTGCCCCGTATAGTAGAGCTATTTTTAACCTATCTAAATCCCCAGCTGGAGATAATAATTCAATTTTTTTCTTCATTATCTATCACCACACATATAAAACACCATTATTATAACATAAGTATCCTTTTTTATATATAATTTTATTTATATAACCACATATTCTCTAGTTAGTATTCTTTTGTCACTTACATACTCAATTATATATTTATTATCACGTTTACAAATAATTATTCCTATTGTTTTATCCTGTGTAGTTTTTTTTAAATTGTTATCTATATAGTTCATATATATTTCTATTTGACCTATGTGTTCTTTTTTTAATTCCGTTACTTTTAACTCAACAACGACATAGCAGTTAAATTCAATATTATATAGTAACAAATCAATATAATTATATCTGTCTCCTATTTTTATTTTATACTCATTTTTTATAAAAGTGAAACCATCACCTAATTCCTCTAAGAAACTTGGAATATCTTCTAATATCATTTTTTGGAAGACTTTTTCAGATATTTCTTCATAATTATAATTGTTTCTAATCAATATTGGATTTTTAACAAAATCAACTATACTATACTCATTTTTAGTAATTATTTTATTTTTAGTTTCTTCATCCAATCTTTCATATTCTCTATTTCTTATTTTTAGCACTAATTCATTTCTAGTTAAATTTAGCCTTTCACACAAATATATATAATATTTAATTGCATTAATATCTTTGAGTGGTATTAATTCTCTATAATGACTCCAAGATAATTGGTGCCCTATAGGGGCACCTTTTTCAATCATTAAATAAAATTGTCTCATTCTTTTCAAATTTGTTGAATTATATTTTTTACCAATTTCCCTTGTTAATTTAATCGAGTAATTCTTTATTATTCCCTCGCCATAATGCTTACCAGCATCATATAATATTTTTCCAACATTATAATAGGTATGTAAATAACTTCTGTTTTTAGAATAATCTTTTATTTTTTTGTTTATCTCATTATTAAGTAATTCATATTTTATCTCATTATAATAATTCATATATAGCCTTCCTCTCTTTAAATAATAAAGACTATAACATATACACAAATTATTAACAAATCAGCAATTTTAAGTATTACTTAAGAAAAAAGACTAAAATCTAAAATTAACATAAGCAATTTTAAATTTTTAGTCTCAAATTTAATCTAAATTTATCAAATTAATAATAAATAATATTTTTGTTACTTATTATCTTTCTTTACTTTATAGATTGTTTTCTTATAAAAGAAATTGGTACTGTCACCTATTAAATTATTCATATCTTCTATCAATTTTTCTCTTTCATCTATAGTAATAGCAGAATAATTTTTAACAATATATTGGTATTTACTTAGTACTTCTTTTCCAATTTTACTATCAACTTCTTGCATATCTAAAACAATATAATCTATATTATTTTCTGCCAAATCAAATAGGGGTCTAACTCCATTTATCAGTTTTCCGTATAAAATAGAAGCTCCATTTCTAGATTCTTTCAATAAATAATCTTCATTCATGTTTTCTAAATGATAAACTCTATCTTCTTTTTCTTTACCGAGTGCTTTGAAATAATTAGTAAGGAGATTCCTTCTAGAATGTGACATAATAGGATAACCAAAACACTCTACCATTAGTTTCATATTTGTACGTTTTTTTATTTCTAATATCTCATCTAGTGTTATTTCATTTGCTAAAAAGCCATATTTAACACCTTTTTCATAGTAAAAATTACAAGTATTATAATTAGTTACCATATGAGTTTGATGCCATACTAAATCGATCTGGATATTATTTTCTCTTACAATATTTAAAACTCCTAAATCATAAAAGAGTATACCCATAATAGGTAGATGAGATAATTCTATCAACTTTTCTTTTAAGTCAGCTAATTCATTATTAAAAATATTTTTATTAATACTTATGAACATTTTATATTTACTACTTAATTTTTTTATTTCTTCCAAACTTGCACTAGGATAATTAATACAGTAATCTTCTAGTCCTAAAATAAAAAAATTACTACCTATTTCCTTGTAAAAAGAAAGTTCATTTATACTATTAGGAATTACTACTAACTCCATGGTATCACCTCTACTTAAAAACACCCTTATTATAACATAAGCGTGTTTATTTTTATACTAATTTTATTATTTCTTTTCAGCAATAGCTATACCGTCACCGATATCTAATAGTTCAACATTATAATTAGAATTGTTTATAAGGAAAGTACGATAATCACGAATTTTACGAACAAGACCACGTAGATTTCTACTTTCAATCTCAGCATCAACTTTATCCACTAAACCGTGAAAATTCATATTGTCGGTTATAATATAACCATGAGGTTTTAGATTTACTTCATACTTCTCAAAAAATCTAATATTTTGTCCCTTAGCTGCATCAATGAAAACTAAATCAAATGTGCCTTCAATATTAACCTCTAGGGCATCATTAAATACTAATGTAATTCTATCTTCTAATTCGAATTTTTTAATATTCTTAACTGCTTCTAAATAACGATCTCTATCTCTTTCAATAGTAGTTATCTTTAAATTAGGATTAGCAAGTGCCATCATTATAGCAGAATATCCTATAGCTGTTCCTATTTCCAATACACTATTTATTTGATGCTTGATAATAAAAGTGGTTAAAAAATCAATTCCTTCATCCACCATAATTGGTACTTTATTATCAAGAGCATATTTTTTTATTTCTCTAATATCAGAATAAACTGTTGTATTCATTTTAAAATCCTCCGTTTACACTTTGAAGCTCATTTTTCTTTTGTTCAAAACCACTTGAATTAGTGTAGAAGAATGTTTCAAGTGTTTTGATGTTAGCAATAAAATACAAATAATCAGTATTGCTTGGATAAATACTAGCTTTAATACTTGACTTAGATAAGGTACAGATAGGTCCAACAGGTAATTTACCATTCATACTTCCATCTGTTACTCTAGTATTATATGGATTTCTAGTATTATATTGAACTTTAGTTAACACTTGTTTAGGATTATCTACCTTGAAGGCATAACGTGTAGTAACATCACTACCCAAACTCATACCTATTTTTATACGGTTCATAAATACACTAGCTACTTGTCCTCTTACTGATTCAGTAGCTGCTTCTTTTTCTACCATGCTAGCTAAAGTTAGAATTTCATGAATAGATAAATTACTTTTTTCAATATCATTTTTATATGGTTCTAAAACAGTAGACATTTCACTAATCATTTTATTAAATATTTCTTCTACAGTAACATCTTTATTATTAAAGCGATAGGTATCTGGGAATAAATATCCTTCTAATTTATAATAAATACTATCATTCTTAATATCTTCTGTAATAAACCAATATTTTTTTATTAATGAATCAATATATACAGTATCATTTGATTTTTCTATAACTTCATCGTAAGTATTATTAGTATTTGCTGATATTACTTTAGCTATATCACGCATAGTGATACCTTCTTTGAAGGTTATTTCTATTTCATTTGGATTTTTTTTAGAACCATTTTGAAGAGCCTCTACTATTTTTTTTACACCCATATCTGGTGTAAAGTCATAGTAACCAGCTTTCATATTATTTACTTTCATTAGTTTTACATAAATCAAAAACATTCTTTCATCACGAATTAGTTTTTTTTCTTTTAAAATAGTAGCAATTCCTTTAACACTAGTTTTATTAGGAATCTCTATTTCAATAAGTTCAGTAGAATTACTAACAGGTGATAACTGATAATTATAAAAAAGGCAACAACCTATAATTATAATAGTAGTACTAATTAAAATTCCTAGAGCAATATTACGAAATGTTTTCACAATATTTAAAAGCAAGCAACGAGCTACTCGTTACTTGTTCCTTCATTATTATCATTATTATCACTATTTTCAGTACTACTAGTTTGATTCATCTTATTACGAACCTCTTCCTGAATTGTTTGAAGAATTGTTTCTACTACTTTCCATTCTTTTTCTGTTTCAATTGGTTCAAAACCTTTATTTAAATCTTCAGGATGATATACAGCAGCATATGCTTTAATATTACCATCTTCTTCATAAGTATTATCAGTATAAGCTATATAGCTTTTTTTTGTTTCTTCACTATCAAAAGTAAATAAGACATTACAAGTAACTTCTTGTCCATCTTGAGTAACCATTTTAAAAGTATTTTCTTTCATATTATTTTTCCCTTCTATCTAAGTAACTTTGAAGTATTATCGTTGCTGCTAGACTATCTATTACTTTTTTTCTTTTTTTTCTACTGGTATCGTTTGATATAAGTAGGCTTTCTGCTTGCCTAGTCGTAAGTCTTTCATCTTGCATATAAACTGGTAAGTTAAAGGCATTTTCTAACTTTTCCTTAAAATTTAAAGCTATTTCTCCCCTCTCACCAATTGAATTATTCATATTTTTAGGTAATCCTAATACTAAAGCTGTTACATCATTTTTTTCTATTTCTTCTTTAAGCATTGGAATTAAACTATCATAGTCTTCATTATGTCTTAATATTTTGTAACTTGTAGCTATCATTCCTAATTGGTCTGATAAAGCTAATCCTAATGTTTTTGTACCTAAATCAAGTCCTAAATATCTCATATTATACACCTAAAGACTTGCGAAGTAAAAAATCAAGAACCTTACTACGATCAATACTAGTTATTTTATTTCTAGCATTTTTATAAGATGAAATATAACCAGGATCTCCTGACATCAAATAACCAATCAATTGATTAACTGGGTCATAGCCTTTTTCTTTCAAAGCAAGAAAAACCTCTCTTAATATAATTTCTACAGATGCATCATTAAATTCTTCAACTGAGTATAGAGTAGTGTTTGAATTCATATTATCACCTCATATTAATATGATACCATGTTAAGTAGCTTTTTTCAATTTAAATGTTTGAAAAAACTTGTTAGATAACTAACAAGTTAATTATTATTTATATTTATTTCATTTAATGGTTTACTCATATCATAAATTTCTTTTGGAAAGTCTTGGTCAAAATTTGGACTAGATACTATATCTTTTTCATTAAAAATGATATCAAGTTTTTCTTTTATTTGATCTTTAGAAAATGGCTTAGCAATATAATCAACAAAACCTTCGCTAATATATTTTTCTTTGGCACCTGTTACTGCATCAGCTGTTAGCGCTATAACTGGTGTACTGAAATTAGGATTTTCTTTTAATTTAGCTAATGCAGTAGAACCACTCATTTCTGGCATCATTATATCCATTAAGATTAAATCGTATGTGTTTCCAGCGTTAATTTTTTCTATACATTCTAATCCGTTATATGCTTCATCTATTATAAAATTAAAATCTTGAATGGCACGACGAGCAACCTTTATATTCAATTTATTATCATCTACTATTAGTATTTTTTTATCAGCATATGATTTATTTGTATCTGTTACTTCTTCCATTTTAGGTTTAGTCATATATAATCTTTCTGCTGTAGATAGTAGTTCTTGTTCGGTCGCTGGTGGAGCTATTTTGCTTATTTTCTGTGGAATTTGAACCATAAATATTGAACCTTTACCAAACTGTGACTGAACATTTATTTTACCGCCCATCATGCTAACTAAGGACTTGGTGATTGCTAGACCTAAGCCAGTTCCCTCAGTAGTGGTGTTTTTTTCAACATCTAATCTATCAAATTTAGTAAATAATCTTTCTATGTTTTCTTTTTTGATTCCTCGACCTGTATCTTGACAAGTTATTATTAGATTAGAAATATTTTTATCAAAATCGTTTACACACCTGATACTTAAGTTAATTTCTCCCTGTTCAGTATACTTAATAGCATTAGTAAATATATTATTAATTACTTCTTTTACTTTACCTTTATCACCAATAAACTCATACGGTATATCCTCAGCAATATTTAAGTGAAAATTAATATTTTTATCACCAATACGAGTGGATGTTACTCTACACATTTTAGTAATTTCCTCTTTGAAGTTATAATTTGTTTCTATTATTTCCATCTTATTTGATTCTATTTTATTGATGTCTAGAATATTTCCTACAATTTCAAGTAATGTTTGACTAGCATTTCTTATATCTTCTGTATCTTCTACTACTTCTTTTGGTACTTGTCCTTCATAAGTAGCTATATCTTCTGATAAGCCTACTATAGCATTTAATGGTGTTCTTATTTCATGTGACATACTACTTAAAAAGTCACTCTTAGCTCTATTTGCACGCTCTGCTTGATTTCTAGCTAAAGTCATTTCATTAAGCATTTTGATATCTGGATTTTCAATGGTAAAGTACATTAAAAAGGTTATAAAAGCATGACCTGCCGTTGCTAATAATAAACCGGGATTATAATATTGAATTATGGCACAAGATGATCCTAAAGTAATCAATAATATTGTTGGTATAAATCTCTTATCTCTAATATTCTTATAATTCCATACCATACATATCGTTCCAATGCTAGCATATAGTATCGAAGAAATGTAACATATATTTACACTCATTCCATATGTGTAAGCTATTGATTGATCATAATGAAACTCAATTGGTAAGATAATGGTTAATAGTCCAAAAATTATGCAGGAAAGAAAAATTATTTTTGATATTCCTAATAATTCTTTTTTATTTTTTATCTTTATTGATATAATTACTACATATTCACACAATAGGCAATTCCATAGTATGATTAACACACAATATATCTTTGCGAGGGGATAACTTATATATGGTATTTTAAAATATAATGGTCCTAAAATATCTAATAATATTTCTATAACAGTCTCAATCAGCGTGGTAATAATGAGTGCTTTGTACATTTTATTTTCTTCACTCTCTAAATTTTTTTTAAGAAAGAAAATAATTGCTAATAATACTATATAAAATGTTGATTGAATTAAGAAAAATATACCTGTACTCATTTATTTACCTCCAAATATTACTATTTAACTTTTTCTCTTTTTATTTTTTCATTTTCATATTCTTGATTTGCCATTACCTCTAATTTATGGAAATCTATTTTATCAGCTTGATTTTTAGGAAGACTTTCAATAAAACTAAATGACTGCGGTATTTCGAATGTTTTTAGTTGTAACTTTTCTCCTGTTTGTTTATCACTTATTTCACTTGAGCATAACATTTTTATATATTCCATAGTATCATTGTCAGCAGCAACACCATCTCTTAATACAATATAAACTTTACTTTCGTACAATAGATCATCATTTGGCTTAGGAACTACTGCACAAGAATCAACTATATTTATATTATTTATAAATCTTTGGATATGTTCACAATACACTTTATTTAAATCTGCCCTTATATAAAATCTAGATGCCCTACCTGTTAAGGTAAAATATCCATCACTAGATAGAATTCCGATTGTTCCTGTTTTTAAATATTCCTTACCTTTATAATTTAATTTTGCTTCTTTTGTTAACTCTGGATTCTTATAATATTCTTTAAATACATGTCTTCCAGAAATACATAGCATTCCTTCTTCGCCATATTTTTTTTCTTCTAATGTATCTGGATCAACTATAATAGCATCAGTTCCTACCAAAACTTTTCCTACTGTTTCTGGTTTTACTGGTAATCCTACTGCATTTGTACTGGCACCAGCTGTTTCAGCATTTCCTGATCCATTATATATTTCTACCTCTGCGTTGTGTTTTTTATAAAAGGCCTTACCATCGATGGCTGCTTGTGGAGTTAAAAAATCACCACCTGATATAAAATATTTAATAGAAGATAAATCTTGTTCTTCCAATGTATTTCTTCTTATTAACTCTAATAGTGCTGGACTTCCAAATATAATATTAGGATTTTTAGCTAAGAAATAAGAAATATTATCTTTAGTTAGGTTTGGGGCAAGAATTGCTTCTCTTCCACATAAAAGAGTCATTAAAGTTGAGGTTGCAAAACCATATGGATAAGCAAAAGGTACGCATACCAAGCATTTTTCACCAACTTCTGTTTTTATATTTCCAGAATTTTTCATATATATTCCTGAGGCCAAGATATTTTCGTTAGTTAGAACAACTGATTTTGGTGTACCAGTTGATCCGCTCGTAAATAGAACTAAAGCATCTTGATTACCACTTTGAATCGGATTAATAAAGCCTTTATAATAATCAGCAACTAATTTTAAATCGTTAAATGATATATAATCATTGTAACCAATATCACTTGTTTTTATTTCATTAAACGTTTTAATGTTTAGATGTTCAGGTCTTAATGTAATAATTTGTCTTACTTTGGTATCTTTTTTAATATTTGAGTTATATTCAATATTTTTATTATAATTTATAAGTAATGGGGATTCAAATTCATTTAAATAATGCTTTATTTCCTCAGTGGAACATCCTGGGTTTAGAAATGTAGTTACTGCACCAATTCTATTTGCTGCTAAAAAAACGGCTACGGCCTGAAAAAAATTATCCATAGTGGCGGTAATTATATCGTTCTTTTTTATTCCTAATTCTTTAAATGACCTAGCTAATACTTTTGCTGTATCCAATAATTCTTGATATGTAACTCTTAAATCTAGGCAATCAATAGCAATGGCATCTCTATAGAATGAGCTTATCAAAGCTATTGTATTTACAATACTCATATCTGGTATTATTGGGTTATTTTTTAATAATCCATTTCCTTGTTTATGAGTCTGATCTATGCTTGGGTATCCTGTATTTTTTTCCATGTTATATTTCTCCTTATATAATAAATTTTTCGTTTATTTTATCATAAATTAGGCAATGATACTTCTATCCATAATTCACTAATATAAGTATAACAAATTTTGACATTTTATCAAGATTTACTTTATTTACATGTATATCAGTTGATTTGGTTGTCACTTTTTTACAAGCAAAAGAAAAGAGAGATTATCTCTCTATAAATAAAGCCATATATATCATAAAGCAAACAAAAATGAGTGTGACAATGCTACCATTAATCTTTTCTCTATTGTTACTTTTATATTTAACACCTAATGCCATAGTTATTAAGCATCCACCAATTAAGCCACCAATATGTGCAAAATTGTCAATGTTACTAGCTAATAAACCAAATAGTAAGTTTGCCAAAATTAATGGTATGATTTGACTTTTTAAGACATTTCCTAAGTATATACGATAATAGTATCCAAAGCACAATAGACTACCCATTAAGCCGAAGATTGCCCCACTTGCACCAATACTTGGATAACTACTTAATGTAATTGACATTAAACTACCCATAAGTAACGAAAATAGATAAATAATAAT
Organism: uncultured Bacilli bacterium; assembly: GCA_934148875.1. GTDB lineage: Bacteria > Bacillota_I > Bacilli_A > RF39 > UBA660 > Alloscybalousia. The sequence goes on along the minus strand of CAKPDJ010000016.1, from coordinate 5,202 downwards.
AAATTTAGTTTTGCCCATGTAACTTTCAACTTGACTACCTATAATGTAAAGAGCATAACAGTTGAGTGTTAGATGTAAAATATTACCATGTAAAAATCCACTAGTAATTAAACGATAGTATTCTCCATATTCTCTAATATTAGGCCCATATAAACAAAAACGATTAAGTATTTCATTATAGTTTCCAAATAATATTGATAGTACATATATTAATATATTTGTAATAATTAAACCGTATGTAATAATTGGAATTTTCTTTTTAAATATGGATTCTGCTTTTTTGGCATCCTCTTTATTTTTTTGATTAATATCATTAGTTATTTTAATAAATAGTTGTAGTCCTTCTTCAGTAAATGATAACTTGTCATTTATATCTGAAAAATGTTGACTGATGATTGGATATTTTTTTATATCATCTTCGTCATATATATATGCACAATCCATTTTAGTAACTTTATCTAAATTAACATTATCACCAAGATCAGTATATAATGTTAATACGTTCATATGAAATGAGAAAGTTTTCTTTTTTATTTTTGATACAATGCGTTTAGTTTTGAATAAATCAAAATCTAGTTGCTCATCATTGTGAATATAATTTGATACAATTCTAATTATTTCGTATTCACTATTTAAGTTTTCTAACCAAATTTCATCTTCTACACCTTGTAGTAAGATTGGACTATAATTTCTTTCTGTTATAAAATAATGAAGTAATTTCATTACAATTAAGTCTTTTCTATTTATTGTTTCGTTCATTACTTTACCTCACTTCCTACAGTGTATTATATAATAAATTTAATTTATTGTACATTAATTTCATCTAAATAATTTTGGAATTCTTGGGGAAGATTTACTTCTTTTTCAATAAGTTCATGTGTTATTGGATGAACGAAAGATATTTTTTTAGAATGAAGAAATTGTCCAAAAGATGTAGTGTTTTTTCTTTTGCCATAAACAGGATCATTATATATTGGATATCCAATATAAGCCATATGTACGCGTATTTGATGTGTTCTTCCTGTTTCTAACTTACACTCAATTAGAGTTTGATTGACTTTTGGAAAACGTTTTATAACTCTAAAATGAGTAATAGCATCTTTGGCATTAATATCAGTGACTTTCATTTTTTGACGATTATCAATATCTCTTCCTATAGGTGCATCAATAGTACCAGTTTCATGTGGAATGATGCCATCTACTAAAGCCCAGTATGTACGCTCAACTTTTTTATTTTTAATCATATCACTTAATAATTCATGAGTTTTTTCATCTTTAGCTACTACTAATAAACCGCTTGTATCTTTATCAATTCTATGAACTATTCCAGGTCGAATATTAGTCTTATCAAAATCAAAATGATAAATTAAAGCATTTACTAAAGTACCATTATAATTACCTGGTGCTGGATGAACTACCATACCAGACGGTTTATTGATTACTAATAGATATTTATCTTCATAAACAATATCTAGAGGAATATTTTCACCACTTATGGAGATTGAAAAATCTAAATCATCATTTACCTCTATAATATTGCCTATTTTTACTTGGTAACTACTAGATATTTCTTTACCATCTACTAATACTTTTCCTTGTTTAATTAACTTTTGTATTTTACTACGACTTATATCTAAATTATCTGATAAATATTGGTCAATTCTAATACCATCTTTAATTACTTCTAGTTCCATTTTTTTCACCTATCCATCCATCAATTAATAATAATCCTATTCCACAAACAATGCAAATATCAGCAAAGTTAAATATTGGGAAATAGTAGTTTCCGAAAATAAGACCTATATAATCTATTACGCCTTTATAAAAAAGACGGTCTACTAAATTTCCTATTATTCCACCAACTAATAAACTAAAATATAAGCATTCTAATTTTGACAAGTTGTTTTTTTTATATAAATAATAAATTATTCCTAGTGTACATATTATACTGATTATTAATAATAAGTTGGTATTATTTGATAATATACTCCAGGCACCACCTGTATTTTTAACTTTAGTTATATAGAAAAAGTTGGGAATAATATACTGTAAATCCTGATATTTAAAATTTGAGATAATGATATTTTTTATTAACTGATCTATTATCACAACAATAGTACTAAATATTAATATTTTCTTTTTCATAGTATCCTCTGTTCACGATAGGTATTGTATCAAATTTCTTATTAAAAGTCAGTAGTAATGATAAAAGTTTTGAATTTGCTTGAAGATATTTTAGTATAAAAACATAAATAGACGTTAATAAGCGTCTATTCACAGTTATAACCTTGACTAATAAGATTATTTTTAATATCATTTATATCTTGTTGATAGGTTGCATTTGATTTAATTACAGTTGCACCATCATTGATAGTTTTAAATGTTTCAAGTTCAAAGGTATCTCCTACTTCAATACTATCATCACTATAGCTGCATGACATAGTATAACCTTCTCGACTTATGTATTTAAGACTATCATTATTACATTTATCTTTTAAGGTTTGATATGTACTATCTATAGTTGAGAAAACATATTTTGAAATATATGAACTTGTTATTACTTGGTTATTTTTATTGTATTCAAATTTTTGTATTGTAGTTAGTTGATAGTTAGAACTGTTATTATCTGTTAATGTACATGTTAATTCAGTTAACTTTTCTTCAACATTTGTAGTTGGATTATTTTTTTTATCTTCTTCCTGCTGTTTTTTCTCTTCCTTTTTAGCTGCTTGTTCAATATCAGATAATCCTTTATTTGATTTTAAATCATTAATAAAACTGTTTATATATGGCATTCCCATTATAAAAGCAAATAAGAATACAAATAGTAAAATAAGTAAAATAGTTGAAATTTTATTATTTTTGGGATTACTATTTGGTTGTGTTGCAACCTGGTTTGATACTTCTTCTATCTTTACTTCGTTCATAGGAACCGGATTAGTTAGTGGTTGTTCATTAGATGATGAATTTAAATTATTCTCATTAGATTGATTTTGAATATTATTAATATCATTACCTTTTATTTCATTTTGATTATTATTTGTTTGCATTTCATTTTGATTCATATTTTCATCCCCTCATAGTACATTTATAAGTTATATTATCACTTACAAATTAATATTCTTTTTATTATTAAATTAAGTATAACACAAAATCATAATGTTTTCACTATAATTATGATTTGCTTGAAAAAAAAGTACTTTTACAGTACTTTATTCGTATTATTATTACTATGCTGATTTTCTAGCATCAAATTTTTTTCTTTGTTCAGTATCTAGAATTCTTTTACGTAAACGGATGCTAACTGGTGTAACCTCTACTAACTCATCACTATTAATGTAATCAAGTGCACCTTCTAGGGTAATAGGACGTGGTCTTTTTAATACAACTGTCTTATCAGCACTAGCTGCACGTGTATTGGTTAATTGTTTTCCTTTAACAACATTAACTGCTAAATCATTATCACGGTTACATTCTCCAACTATCATACCTTCATATACTTCAACACCAGGTTCAATAAACATGATACCACGATCTTCTAATTGACCTAGGGCATATGCTGATGATTTACCTTGTTCAGTTGAAACTAAAACGCCAAGCTTTCTTTCACCAATGTTTACACTTTCTTGTTTCATATATTCTCTAAATGTATGATTTATTATACCATAACCTTTAGTCATAGTCATAAAATCAGTAGTAAATCCAATTAATCCACGTGATGGAATAATATAGTTTAATCTAACTTGATTTTCATAGTTAGCCATATTTTCCATAATACCACCACGAGTACCTAATTGTTCAATTACTGGTCCAACACAATCTTCTGGTACCTCGATTTGTAAATCTTCAAATGGTTCCATCTTAATACCATCTACTTCTTTTACAATAACTTGTGGTTTAGATACTTGTAGTTCATAACCTTCACGACGCATATTTTCAATTAAAATAGATAAATGTAATTCTCCACGACCAGATACTAAGAAACTTTCTCCATCTAACTGTTCTACTCTTAAACTTACATCTCTTTGAAGCTCTTTATTTAATCTATCTTCAATTTGACGAGCAGTTAAAAATTTACCTTCTTTACCAACAAATGGTGAACTATTAGTAGCAAATGTCATTTGTAACGTTGGTTCATCAATATGAAGTTTGGGAAGTGGTAAGTGTTCCCCTTGATTACAAATTGTTTCTCCTACTGATATATCAGCAAGGCCGGCTACAGCTATGATATCTCCTGCTTCAGCTTCCTCTATTTCTAATCGCTTCATTCCTAAGAAACCAAATAATTTTTGAATTCTAAAGTTTTTAACACTACCATCTAAACGTATACATGATACCATTTGTCCTACTTTAATTTTACCATTGTGAACTCTACCAATACCTATTCTTCCTACAAATTCGTTGTAATCTAGAAGAGCTGGTTGGAATTGTAGTTGCTCATCAGCACTACCAGATGGAGCTGGAATTTCATCAATGATTAAGTCTAATAGTTCATCAAAACCTGGAGTTTGAGTATTAATATCTGGGTCTAAGCTACAAGTTCCATTAATAGCACTAGCATATACTACTTTGAAATCTAATTGGTCATCATCGGCACCAAGTTCAATAAATAAATCTAATACTTCATCTACTACTTGATTTACTCTAGCACTAGGCTTATCTACTTTATTAATAACTACTAATGGTTTTACTCCTGCTTCTAAGGCCTTCTTTAAAACAAATCTTGTTTGTGGCATAGTACCTTCATAGGCATCAACTACTAATAAAACACCATCTACCATATTCATAATACGTTCTACTTCTCCACCGAAGTCGGCATGTCCTGGAGTATCCATTATATTGATACGATAATCTTTATAATTGATAGCTGTTGTTTTAGCTAAAATGGTTATTCCACGTTCCTTTTCAAGTTGGTTAGAATCCATTGATATTTGGGAAACATCTTCATTTTCTCTAAAGGTTCCACTTGATTTTAAAATTTGGTCAACTAAGGTTGTTTTTCCGTGGTCAACGTGTGCAATAATTGCTATATTTCTTTTTTTCATAAATTTCACTTCCTACATAAGTTTCTTGATGATTATAGCATAGAATAAACAATAAATAAAGATTTTTTATAACTTTTTATGAACAAAAGAATAAAAATTAAAATTTTTATTCGCCTTGGTAGTTGCCTCCCAAGTTTCCTACTTCACAGATAGAGTA
>CAKPDJ010000015.1 GCA_934148875.1 uncultured Bacilli bacterium | reverse complement strand
ATCCCTTTTTCATAGATAATCACCTATTAGTATTATAGCATATTAAAAGTAGATATTTCTATCTACTTTTTAGATACTACTATCTTAATGATTGCTTTAAACTGTTTATAGCATTTTTTTCTAATCGTGATATTTGAGCTTGACTTATACCTAATTCATTAGCTATTTCCATTTGAGTTTTACCTATTATATATCTTTCTTCAATAATATATTTTTCTCTTTTGTTTAAATCTTCTACTGCTTTAGTAACAGCTAAGTTGACATCTAAGTCCTGTTCTTTAGAATGTTTATCTTCTATCTGATCATATAAATAAATAGTATCTCCACCATCATTATAAATAGGTTCAAAAATACTAACCGGACTACGCATAGCATCTTGAGCTGTGATTATATCAAAATAGTCTACACCTAGTTCTTTAGCTATTTCTTCTAGCGTTACTTCTCTACCAAATTTTTTAGTCATTTCCTCTTTTGCCTTTAAAGTATTATAAGCTAAATCTTTAATGGAACGACTTATTCTTAGGCTACTATTATCTCTTAAATAACGTTTTACTTCTCCTAAAATCATAGGAACAGCGTAAGTTGATAATTTAACACCATGACTTAAATCAAAATTATCGATGGCTTTACATAAACCAATACAACCTACCTGAAATAAATCATCTAAATTTTCATTACGATGATTAAACTTTTTTATAATACTAAGAACTAATTTTAAATTACCATTTATAAGTTCATCTCTAGCAGTAGGATCATTGTTTTCTAGTCTTTTAAATAATTCTTCTGTTTCTTCACTACTTAAAACTTTAATATCCGCAGTATTCACGCCACTTATTTCTACTTTGTGACGTGCCATAATTATCTCCTTTCATACCTATTTAGATATAAAATGAGTAAATTTATACAAAAAAATAAAAGATTAATTAATCCTTTATTTCTAAACCACTTATTTCTTTCTTTATTTCATCTGCCATATTATTAGTATTATGAACATTGGATGCCACAACTGATAATATTAAAAACATTACTACTATAATTATAGCTGAAATAGAATATAAAATTACTGATACAGCAAATCCTTTATTATTTAACACTAGCATCACCTTACATTAATTATAATAAATACAAGTTAAAAATACAAGTTATAGTTTTTTCATTTTGCGAATTAAAACTTTGTCTTCTTGTGATACTCTATATGATTCTATTATCTTCTGAAGTGCTTTTTGATAAGTGAAAGTGGATAAATTATTATGCTTTAAATATTTTAAAGTTTTATCTCTATATTTTATAAAAGCCATGGAAATAAGCCAACTTGTAGCCATATTAGTATAATAATAATCAACTTTAATATTATCAATTATTTTAAATATTTTATCTATGTATTCATCTATTAAAAAATAATTCATCATCATAACTATCATAAAACGCAACTTAAACTCACTATTACTGTTTTCATAATTAATTATATAATTCCAAATAATTGGTAATTCCTCACTCTTAAACTTAAAACTTGAACAAGTAATATCACAGATTGCCCAGTTATCTATTTTAGGAATAAAAGTATTTAAGTATTCTAATTTTTGAGATATAGACATTTTACTAGTAGCTATTATTAGTCCCTCTATCATTGTTTCTTCATAATATTTATTATCTACTTCTTTTAGATATTTTTCATAATCTTCTTTTAAGATATTTTTTACTAATTTTCTAATAACTGGTACTCTAACTCCAATAATATTATTTATACCCGGGCATAAATCACTTTGAAATTTTTGATAAATTAAATCTTGATTTTCAAATAACTGTTTTCTAATTTCTTCTTTCATAATACTTTCCTACCTAAATATAAAAGATATTAATAAATATATCTAATAAGAAGCAACTAACTAGTATAATATTAATCATTTTAGCCTTATCACCTAAACTGATATATATTCTTCTTAGGGCTGGTTCAATATAATACATCATAAGGTAACCCATTATAGCAAATATAAATGACATTCCTAAGCATACTCGACCATTAATATTTAAAAATCTACCTGTATAATCCCATATAACATTATTAAATATCTCTCCTGATATATAAGAAGCTAAATATTCAATGATGGTAGCAATTACTAATATTTTCACAAAGTTATATATCTTATTATCCCTTTTATTTACAAATAATAATAAAGCTATAAAAGTGGTACCATATACAGGACACCATGGACCTGATAAGGTTCCTGGTAAAACAAACTTTGATCTAAATATAAGAGAAAATAATATTTCTATAAACCACGAACAAATTGATACAAAGTAAAAAGAAAAAATTATATATTCGAAGTTTCTTTTAATAAATTTTGACATACTACTCACCTAAAACTACTTACTAAATATTATAACTCTTTCATCATTTTATCAAGTTTTCTATTGTTGTGAACTTTTATAATGATAGATATAACTACAATAGTAATTAGTACTACTACTGATAATATTATAATTAAATTTACTTTTTTAAAAGTTTTATTCATCTGTTTTTCTGATTGATTATCTTTAAGTTGTTTATTTACCTTTATATTATATATTTTTTCTACACCATTCTCTGCTTTTACATTGACTTTGATTTCATTAGTTAATGGGTCATTACCAATTATTTCTACGGTTGATTTACTATCTTCTGGTTCTGCCTTAATATTTAGGATTTTAATACTATCATCAATAGTTATTTCATATTCTAACTTATCTTTATTAAAATCAAGAATTTGATTTTCTATCCATAGTGTTTTTAAATAATTATTTGATGATATAGTTGGTTCTTTTTTGGTACTTGAAGATGAAGTTGAAGATGAAGATGTAGTTGAAGAACTTGATGTATTTTCTTTGGTTTTATTTATTAAATCTTTACTTATATCTGTGGTTGGTGCTTTTACGGTTGTCTCTTCTTCATCAGGTACAGTTATAAGGTCTGATTGGTAAATAGGAATTCTTTCAGTAATTACTTTTTCATATGTCATTTCTACTACTTTATTTTCATCATCGATTTCACTTGCTTCAACTACTACTGCAAGTATATTAATATTAGTTATTTTGGCATTGGTACTTTTTAAGTGGAAAGTAACATCTACAGTAAAATCATTTATAGCTGGACCATTTCCGTTATATTCTGGTATTACTTCATCCTCTCTAGCAGATATTATATAGTAAATACCATCTTGTGAGTTAATAATATCGGTTTCAAATTTTTTACTATCAGCATTAGTGATTTCTAATAGTGAACTATCAACTTGAATACCAAAAGCAATTGCATCGATAAGATGATATTTCTCATCAGGTTGTTTAGCAGAAAAATGAACAGTAATTGGAACCTTAAAATATGAATCTGCAATCTGAGTTGGAATTTGTTGAACATCTACTTTATCAATAGAAACAGCATTTACTGACAATGGCAATAAAAGCATTAAGAAACTAATTATAATTAATCTTTTTTTCATATACTCACCTACTTATTATATTCATAATTATAACATTATTAAAATTAGTTTTCAATTAATATAAAATATAGAAAAAAGAATTCTATTACTAGAATCCTATCTAAGTATTTTTTATATCTCTTTTCAAGTAAACAATATTAGCGATTAATAACAAAACTGTAATAGTTATTATAGATGAAATAATTCCTATTTTTATACTATACGAAACGGCATGTAATGATCTTTGGTAGTTTTCTGTATTCATAAAAATATAACCACTATCTAAGTACCAAAATGGTGTATATACAATATATTTAAAACTATTTGCTAACTGTAATACCCATATAAATAGAGCTAGAACACTAATAATAGAGGTAATTCCTACTGTTAGGGATGTATTTAAAGTAACTGCTGATAGGAAGAATAATATACTTAAAAATGCTATAACTGGAATACTAGCTATTAAAATATTTTTAATTAAATATAAATAGTAATTAACTTCTATTACTTTACCACCAGAGACTATTAATTTTGGTGTTATTAATTCCGTAAATCCAAATCTAATACCAGCACAAACACTTAGTATAATAAGTCCTAATAACCATATTATATATGTATCTAAAACCAGATATATAAATTTACTAAGTAATATTTTCCATCTTTTAACAGGAGCTGTAATAATATTTTTAATCGTTCCTTTACTATGTTCATTTGATATAATGCCACTATTAGTTACACTAATAATAAGCATTACTATTACTGATAAATGTAGGACACGATTCACTTTTAGTTTTGGCGTTATATACATATCGTCTTCACTAACATTATCTAAACCGGTATAGAATATATCCTGTTTTATTTCATGTTCTGTACTATATAGTAATATTTTTCTACTTTCAATAGCTTTATTTTTGAGATTAGTATTGTAAGCTAAATACTCTTGATAAGAAGTATAATTATTACTATTTTTATGAGTTTCTTGATATTCTTCAAAGGTATCTATTTTCATGGTAGCATTTTCTTTTAATTTCTGGTATTGAATGTAATTTTCAACTAAAAAATTATCACTATTTTCTATCTTTTTAGCTATTAATATCTTAACAATTTTATACTCATCTTCATCTAATAAATTATTATCTATTTTATATTGAAGATATAAATAATACTTATTTTCTTTTAATAAATTTTCATAGTCTGTTATTAATTTAGTATTTTTTTGATATATTTCATTTCTTTCTTCTATAGTTAAGCTACATGCTTTATTTAAAAACTCTTTAATTTGTTCATCGATATCATTTACACTACATATTTCTACTGTTTCACTAGTACTTGCAGCATTTAAAATTTCAATCAAATCATTATATCTAGCTAATGGTATGATATAATTAGTAACAAAATCGTATTTCCAGTCATTTGATGAAGTTACATCATTCATGATTAAATAATTATATTTAATAAAATTTTTTTCATAACTATATGATATTTTTTCTTCGATAGTTTTTAATGAATTTATATCTTGTTCTGTAAAATTTTTCTTTAAATTAGAAATGTAATTTCTTAAATATTGGGCATCAGTTTGTCCAGCATTTTCATATTCAACTAATATGTTATCTGTTTTATATACTATAAATAATGAAACAAGTGTTAATAGTAAGATGCAGATTATTATTTTTTTAATATTATAGTTTTTGATAAACTCACTTTTTATTAAGTTAATTATTTTCAATTTATTCACCTCTTTTATTTTATTAAATATTTTTGATATCTCTTTTTGAATAAATAATGGCTGTAATTAAATACATTATTAATGTTAAAGGAATAGAAATGATAATCGCAACACTATAATTAAAATCCCATATTTTTAATATATTAGTATACTGCTGTATCCTACCATAAATAAAGCCCATATCTAGTATTGTGAATGGAATATATGCTAGTATTTTAATCTTAAATAAATAACATATATACCAGTTAAACAATGATAATATAGCTGTAACTGAAGTAATACTAGTAGTTATAGTAGTATTTAGTGTTATAGCTGATAAGAAAAGGATAACACTTAAAAAGAAAATTACAGGAATGCCAGCAACAAGTAATTCTGTTAATACATAAATAAAATAATTAACTTCTACTACATGATTATTTATATAAATAAGTTTTGGTGTTAATAAATCAGTAAATCCAAATTTAATACCACTATATATAATTAAAAAAGCTAATCCAATTAACCATATTATGTAAGTGTGAAGTATTAGATAAATAAATTTACTAAGCAATATTTTCCATCTTGTAACAGGAGCTGTAATAATATTTTTAATAGTCCCACTACTATGTTCTTTAGATACGATACCACTACTGGTAATACTAACTAATATCATAACTATAATTGAATAATGCAGAATTAGATTAACATAAGTTTTAGTTGTTTGGTAAGGAGTATTTACATTGTCATCATAATTAAATGATATATCGTGTGGTATTTGGTGCTCACTACTATACATTATAATTTTTTGATTACGTAACGCTTCATTTTTTAAATAAGTATGATATCTAACATAATCTTTATAATTAGTGATTGAGTAATAGTTATCAATTTTAAATTCATTTTCTTTCTCGGGAATAAAACTACTAGCAGTAATTAAACTTTGATATTCTCTCATATTATGTGATAAATAATTATCATCATCTTTTACCCTATTATCGACAATTATACTAGCAAGTTTACTTGTTTCTTCATCGAAGAAATTATTATCTAACTGATATTTAACATACATATAATAATTATTTGATTTTAGTATATTGGTATAATTATCAATTATCTTAATATCTTTTTGATACATCTCATCTATTTCTTCTAAACTAAAACTACATATATGATTAATGACTCCTTCAAATCCAGAATTAAATGTATTATTAGAACTATTACATATTTTCTTGATATCAGGACTATTATAGTTTTCTTTGTATATTTCTATAGCTAATTTATTGTATAAAGAAAATAAAATTTGATCCATTAATACTATACGATAATCATCACCCTTTATATTTAACGTTCCTAAATAAGAATAAGTTTGATAAATAACCTGACGTATCTTTAAATTATATTCTTCTTCTAATGTTCTGTTTTTAATATTTGATAGTCTATCTATTTCCCTTTTAGTACTATCAAGATATGATTGTGAATATTGACTGTCAGAATTAATTTGATAGTACATTTTTGATACCTCTACAAATAGAATAGTAAGGGCTAGCATAATGAAACTTATAATAATTAGTTTTTTAACACTATAGTTTTTTATAAATTCACTTTTTACTAAGTTAATTATTTTCAACATTACCACCGCTTTCATAGCTATTAGTTGTATCTATGAATAATTCTTCTAATGATTTATTTTTATATTTTACTTCTTCTATTCCTAAATCCTTAATGATATTACCTTTATCAATAATTATTACTCTATCACATATATTTTCTACTTCTGATAAGATATGACTAGATATTAATATTCCCATATTTTCTTCTTCGCTAATCTTTTTTAAAATCATTCTTAAATCTCTAATTCCCATTGGGTCTAGACCATTAGTTGGTTCATCAAGTATCAATAGTTTAGGTTTTTTAATAAGTGCATTAGCTAGTCCTAATCTTTGTTTCATACCTAGGGAATATTTTTTTACTTTATCGTTAATTCTATCTTCTAAACCGACAAATTTTATCATTTCAGTTATATAATTATCGTCTTTTATATCATTAATAAGTGCCGTTATTTTTAAGTTTTTCTTACCACTTATATTTAGATACATGTCAGGATTTTCAATAACACTACCTGTTTGTGATAAAGCTTTTTCTAATTCTTTTTTGGTATCATAACCACATATTTTAATAGTTCCATTTGAGGCTTTATAAAGATTTAGAATTGTTTTAATAATAGTAGTTTTGCCAGCACCATTTGGTCCAATTAAACCAACTATTTCTTTTTCATGAATGGTAAAATTGATATTATTTATTATCATTCTTTTCCCAAAATATTTGGATAAATTTTCTACTTCTAATACTTTATTATCATTAATTTGTCTTTTCTTATAATTTCTTTCTCCATTTAAAAGTTCATTAACAGTAACATTAAATATTTTTGATAGTTCTGTTAAATAAGAGATATCAGGGGCATTAATTCCTCTTTCCCATTTTGATACTGATGTAGCTATTATTCCAAGTTTATCTGCAAGATCTTGTTGTGTCATTTTATTTTCTTTTCTAAGTTCACTAATGAATAGTCCCATTTTTTCCTGTTTCATTCTAACACCTCAAATTGATAATAACAAATATTAGTTAAAAAGTATATGGCTTATTAGGCTAGTTTAAATATTTAAAAAGACAAACATTAATTGTTTGCCTAATTTATTTCTACTACGGTAGGATTTAATTCTTTATCAATTATAATTTTATAATTTTTACTAAAAGTATATTTGCTATCATTATAAAAATCAATTGTAACTTTAGTACTTCCTGTCTGTTTTGGTATTATATAGTATTTTTTCTTAAAATAAGTATCTTCTTTATTAGCGGATAACATTAATGTACCTTCACCTGCATCGATTGCTAATATTTCATTATTTTCAATATTTATTTTAAAATTACCATTGCCTTTACCTTCAATATTAAGTTCTTTATATTTACTTTCCTTTATATATTCAAGACCTGCTTCTGTTAGCTTTTCAATGGTTATATAATATTTGCTTGGGTTATTATTAAGTAAATCTTTTACTAGATATTTTTCATTATCATTAATTATTGCATATAAAGTATTGCTTCTAGAACCATTAAAATAATATCGATAATATTTATCTTCATAAAATAATTCATGAATACTATTTACATTATTACCTGTTTCATCTTGGATAACTAATTTATAATTATAAATACTAGTATTTTCATCTATATTTTTCTGATATATTTTTTCACGATATTTTGTAACTACTAATATACTTAATGCTACTAAAATAAATACTATTATTATTCTAATTAACGATTTCTTTTCTATTTTATTGTGTTCTAATAAAAAGATGTTTTTTAATAAATTATTTACTGATTTAATACTCATAATTACATATATGATTAAAGCACCTGATGTATTTAAAATTATGTCATCTATATCGCAACTTCCAGAAAGTGTTATGAATTGAAATAATTCTATTCCTATTACTATTAATAAAATAGTTGGGATAAAGGTTTTAAAATTATTTTCTTTATTAAATAATAGCCTTAAAAAGAATGCCATTGGCATTAAAGCAACAAAGTTTCCTATTAAATTAAACAAAACAGTTTGCGTAGAATATAGGCTATCAAACATTTTGATATAGTTAATTATTGTATGAAATGGCATTAAATTAAATGATGTTTTTATATAATTATTAAATAATTCATTTGACCAATTGACAAAAATTATACCATTTCTACCCCATGATTTATCAAACATAGTTAATGTTATTAATAAAATAATATACATAATAAAGAAAATCCATAAACTTACTTTCATTGGTTTATTATTTTTAAGATATTTTGATAATAAAACACTACCAATATATATGCATAAACAACTACTACATAAAATAAAAACTCTGCCCATTTCAGTTAATTTATTAACAATATTAATTTCTGAAATTCCGTAGTATAATAGAAAGACAATAGATACTAAGTATAAAATAATACTACCAAATAATTTTAATTTAGATTTCATAATATCACCTTTGAATATATATTCGCATATTACATTATATTTTTCAATAATATAACTTTTAATTTATTAATATTTACAATTAGTTTGTAAATTCAGACAAAAGAAAAAATCCTATTTCTAGGATTTTATTTCTTTATGGCGGAGACAGAGAGATTTGAACTCTCGCGCCAGTTGCCCGACCTACACCCTTAGCAGGGGCGCCTCTTCAGCCTCTTGAGTATGTCTCCAATTAACGGTATCTAAACTCTTGCGTCCGTAGTTATAATGATACCGTAATATGTTTAGAATGTCAATAACTAAACTATTATTTTCAAAATTTAATTTAGCTTAGTTCCACATAGGAAACAGGTATTAACATTACTTTTTAATTTAGCTCCACATTTTGGACATGTTATAAAGCCTGAAGTTTCCATACTTTTGTTTTCTTGTTTAGGAGTATCATTAGTAGTAGCAAAAATACCTATCTCGCCTTTTTGTTCAGATACATTACTAGTTGTATTAAAAATGCTTATATCGTTTTTTTGCTCAGAAATATTATTTGATGTATTAAAAATGCTCATCTCATTTATAGTATTAGTGTTTGCAGGGCTTGGATGTTCTAACGATGTGGTACTAGCTGATTTCAAAGTTTCTTGCATAGGTAATTCATTATTAGTATTTGTCACTTGTGCTAGTGGTTCTGGAAAACTAATACCAATAGTAGGAGTTGTTTCTTCTTTTACTGGCTCTTCTGGCATTTGAGTTATAAATGAAGCTTTTGAAGGATCAACTGGTGATTTTTTCATATTATTAGAATTAATTAAATCTGGCTTTTTTATTATTTCTTGATTTTTATCAACTTCAAGTAAATTATTGGTATAATCTTTTTGATATACGCCTCCACCTATTGAAATGCCAATATTTTCAGACTTAGTATCTTCTTCCTCGTGTACAATCGGATTTTTATCTTCATCATTAGTAATTATTGGAATATCAACAGCTTGGGTTTTTCCGCCAACAGCCATTAAATTAATACCAATATATTCACTACTTCCAAATGCCAATATTGGATAAAAAATGACAGGTAAGAATAATAATCCCAAGGCAAATGGCTTACTTTTACGAAATAATTTAGCTAAAGTAAAATACACTTTTATACCTATAAATATATTCACTATTGGAATTAATAATAAAAATATATACCATTTTGGTAAATTCACTACTTCTAATAAAACCAATATATTATAAATAGGAATCCATGCTGATATTGCAGAACGATTGGCTTTTTTATATATTTTTCCTAGTGAAAATAATATTAATAATAACATTAATAATATTATAATTCCGAAAATAGTTATATAAATTATTTTATTATTTATTACAGTTTCATATGCTGTAGGATAATCATTATACATAATACCCCTCCTATTATCTATAATTATTTTATCAAAAAAAATTAAAAATGAATATATTTTTTACAAAAGAAAAACTCTTACAACGTAAGAGTTTATTTCAAATGGTGACCAGTACGGGATTCGGACCCGTGAATGCCGCCGTGAAAGGGCGGTGTGTTAAGCCACTTCACCAACTGGCCAGATGGCGCCTGATGTAGGACTCGGACCTACGACCTATCGGTTAACAGCCGAGTGCTCTACCAACTGAGCTAATCAGGCATTATAATCAACTAAATAAATGGCGCCTGATGTAGGACTCGGACCTACGACCTATCGGTTAACAGCCGAGTGCTCTACCAGCTGAGCTAATCAGGCACAATTACATAAAGCTATTTCATTATATAATACATTTTTTACTTTGGCAATACCTTTTTTAAAATTTTATTTGTTTTTGCCTCTGTTTGTTATTATTTTCCAATTTTTCTTTTAATTCAAAGTTGTTTAGATGATACATTTCAACTTCAATTTCCTTTTCGTAATAAGTATCAACAGTATAATTTTTGTATGGAATCAGTTTTTCTCCATTTTTGGTATGTATAATTATATATTCTTGGAAATACCAACCAGAAGGACACTCAGTTACTTCATAACAGTAACCTAGTATCCTCTTTTGGTAATAATTCAATTTTATTTTTTCAAACATTTTTAGTAATCACAATTTCCTGGTGTTCTTGGATATGGAATAACATCACGAATATTTTCAACACCTGTTAAATACATTAACAATCTTTCAAAACCAATTCCAAATCCTGAGTGTACACATGAACCATATTTTCTTAGATTTAAATACCATTCATAATCTTCAATGTTCATGTTTAATTCTTTCATTCTAGCAGATAATTTTTCGTAATCATCTTCTCTTTGAGAACCACCCATTAATTCACCAACACCTGGAACTTCCAAGTCAGCTGCTGCAACTGTTTTACCATCAGAATTTTGTTTCATATAAAATGATTTAATATCTTTAGGCCAATCTGTTATAAATACTGGTCCTCCAAAATATTCGGTAATATATTTTTCGTGTTCTTTAGCAATATCTTCACCATACTCAGGTTTAAATTCCCATTTTGTTCCCTTCTCTTCTGCTTCCTTTAATAGAGTGATAACATCTTCGTGAGTAATTCTTGTGAACTTACTGTTAATTAACTTAGTTAACTTTTCAATTAATCCTTTTTCTACAAACTGGTCTAAAAACTTCATTTCCTCACTAGCATGTTCTAATACATAAGTAATAACATATTTTAAGCATTCTTCTTCAATATCTAAAATTCCATTTAAGTCACAGAAAGCTACTTCTGGTTCAATCATCCAAAATTCATTAGCATGGAATTTAGTATTAGAGTTTTCTGCTCTAAATGTTGGTCCAAAAGTATAAGTCTTTTTAAATGCAGTAGCAAATGTTTCAGCTTCAAGTTGACCTGAAACTGTTAAACCAACACTACGTCCAAATAATTCTTTGCTAGCATCATTTTTACCTGTTTTAGCTATTGTATCTAAATTTTGAGTTGTAACATGGAACATTTCACCAGCACCTTCACAATCTGATCCGGTAAATAAAGGTGCATGAAAATAAACATAACCTCTTTCTTGAAAATATGTATGTATTGCCATTGCGGTTACGCTTCTAATACGGAATACAGCTTGAAAAAGATTTGTTCTTGGACGTAAATATGCTTGTTCTCTTAAAAATTCGCTAGAATGGCGTTTTGGTTGCATTGGATAATCTTCTGGACAGTCACCTTCTAGTTTTATTTCTTTTACTTTGATTTCAAAATCTTGTCCTTTACCTTCAGATTTAATAACAGTACCAATTACAGTAATAGCACTTCCTGTATGATATTTTTGAATGGTTTCGAAATCATTTAAGCTATTATCGTATACTAATTGTACATGTTTAAAGCAGGTACCATCAGAAAAATCAATAAATCCAAATTCTTTTTGTTTACGATGATTTCTAATCCATCCTTTTAGTTCTACATCTTTATCTAAGTATGTTTCTATTTTTTCATATAATTCTTTTAAATCCATAATTATTACCTTCTTTCTTAAATTTCTTCAAATCTATATTTTTGATTAACATTTGGATATTTTTCTTTATCAACTAATGAATTAAACATTTCATATGGACGAATCCAACACTCACCATTTTCAATATTTTGATATACTACAATTTTTGATAGTTCAGGATTTTCTTCATTATAGTTTTCTGAATCATAAGCAATTGCTATTACTTGATATTTATGTCCTTTAAAATGTTTGTATCTTTTTCCTACTTCAATTCTTCTTTCCATAGTTATCCTCCATTGTTAGTATATCATATTATAATACTTTTTCTAACAAACTATAGTCATTTTTACTTGGAATAGTGTAAAAATGGGCTTCTTTATTTATTGAGCTTAAATATTTTAAGGCACATTCTGGTGTTAAAAATAAACTCATTCCATTATATAGCGGATGAAAAGCTAAAAGTTCTCTATCAAGTAATTCACGATCAATGATCAGATTAACCTTATCATTTTGATCAAATTTAGTATGAAATAAAGAAACATTGCCTGGAATAGTATTTAATAACTGCTTTAGTTCATCTTCACTGCAAAACTCTAATTTTGATAGGTCTAATTCTTCCTTTAATTTTTTTAAATCTACATCTTTCTCATTATCTACAATGATTAGAAAGTGTCTTTTTAAACCTTTTCTTTCGTGGACAAATAGATGTTTACAAACACTGTAATCCTTTCCAAATAAATCACTATACTGTGTATAATACATTTCTGAATCTAAACTACTTAAAACTTCAGGATGAGTTATGCAAGTGAAATACTTTATTCCTTTTTCTTTTAATTCTTGACAGAAGTTATACCCGGTATCAAATTTTTGTTTAGCATCATAATTTGCTAATTTCACTTTACCAAAAAGTTTTTTATAATCATCTATACTTAGTGGCATCTCAAATGTACTCATATACATTCTCCTTTCAAATATAAAAAGACTAGTTCATATCCAACGTATTAAAAGATACGTATGGGACGAAACTAGTCTTCCGCGGTGCCACCCAATTTATCATAAACAATTTAATGTATATTTTTATGATCCCTTTCGATTTCTAATAAAATCTAGTAATACGATAACGGTTACTACCGGCTTACACTACTTTCTATTTCGCATAAGCAACTCCAAAGTGTTCTTCATATTGATTTTTATGTTAGCTCACACCATATCTAACTCGCTTGATAAAATTTTTCAATATTACTTTTCTTTTTCAAAGTCATTGAAATGATTATATTCCTATTTATATAATATGTCAATACTGAAAATTTTATTAAAAAAAAGAACTTATAATACATAAGTCCTTAAATCACATAACTGGTGGGCCTGAATGGACTTGAACCATCGACCTCACGCTTATCAGGCGTGCGCTCTAACCACCTGAGCTACAAGCCCAGTTAAAATCTGTGAACATTTACATTCTACTATATATTTTTATTCTTTGCAAGTATTTTTGATATAAAAATTCACAAATTTATATTTTTATTAATTTTTTCACTACTATTTTTCAAAGAATTCGATAATTTTGTCTCTATCTTCAATACTTTGAACTACTTTGTGATCTTTTATCCTAATTAATGTTGGATTAGATACTTTTAAACTATTAACATTATCAACATAAGTTTTAATATTTTTGCTATCCTCTGCTACTATTCCTTTATTAATATCTTTCTCTAAATCAACTATATAAACAGGTAATGCTTTATCTTTCTTTACATAAGTATCTTTGATTGATAGATAGTAACTAGCATAAGTATCAGTAAAATTAAATAATAAAACATAATAATCTTTATCATTTCTATTTAATATTTGTCCAGCTATTATTTCTTCATATTGAATACTGGTTTCTGTTTCTTCAACTTTTTTCTTATTATTAAATTTAATTTCACCTGTAGCTAAAGCTGTAACAAAGTAAACTAATGCTAAAACTACAACAACACCAATTGTTATCTTGATAACTTTTGAATATTCCATATCACTATTAGAATTTGTCTTATATAAGTTTCTTTTTGTTTTTTTCTTCATGTTTATCACCACATACTAATTATATTATGATTTATATAAAAATGCAAATAAAAAGATTGTTGATTACCGTTATTGCTTAAAGAAATCATCAAAAGTTAAATTCATTAAATCATCTTTAGTTGGATTATCAATTTGTATTATCCTACTAGATTGTACTTTAATTGCTTTTTCAAATAAATTTCTAATATACCTCGCATTGGAAAAGGATTTATCATTTTTATCTATTTTATCAATTTCAATACTGATTTTATTTAATTCTTCGGAAGTGATACTATAATCATTTTCAGTTATAATTAACTGCAGTATAGAAATAAGTTCACTAGTTGAATAGTTGGGAAAATCTAAATAAGTATTAAATCTTGATTCTAGTCCAGGATTTGATTTAATAAATTTTTTTATCTCATCTGTATAACCAGCAACAATGATTAACGTATCGTCACGATTATCTTCCATAAATTTAAGTAAAGTATTAATAACTGCTTTTCCATATTCATCCTCATCTTCTGATAATGAATATGCTTCATCTATGAATAAAACGCCACCCTTTGCTTCTTCTAATACTTTTTTGGTTTTTATTTCGGATTGTCCTAAATATTCTGCTACTAAATCTTCCCTAGCTACTTCCCTCACATCTTTTTTACTTATAATTCCTAAACTATAATATATTTCACCAATAATTCTAGCAACGGTTGTTTTTCCTGTTCCTGGTGAGCCACTAAATACCATATGCATAGCTACTGTATTAGCTTTTAATCCTTGACTTCTACGTTTTTGATTGACTAATGCTAAATTCTGAAGATTATAGATTTCCTTTTTAACATTATCTAGTCCTATTAAATTTTCTAGCTTTTCTTTTATAATTAAATCTTGTTCTTCTTTCTGACATTTAATGAAAAGTTCTTCATTATCATATAATTTAATAGTTTCTTCTATTCCAATTTCATCTGTGCTTATGTAAGATAATATATTCTTTAATCTTAATAAATACATGTATTTTAATTCTGAATTTTTAGATATCCATTTTTTATAACTATCTAGTACAAATAATTCATTATTTTTTATTTTTTTGTTATCAATATTTAGTTTGTCTTCACCAATAATAAATTCTAGTTTATCCATATTTACTTGATAGTTTTTTCTATAAATACTAAAAAAGACACACAAATCTGTTATATCTTTTTCATCTTCTTTATTAACTGTATTATTATAAATCCAATTATAACTTTCCTTCGCTTCGCCTGGTGTTATCATAGTTTATGTTCCTCGTCTTCAATTCTTATTATTTCATTATGGCAGTTACTACATGTATAATGTCTTTCATGTGTATCAATTCTAACTGCTACTTGCTTTTGATAAGGTCTATTATTAGAATCATATACAGTTTGAGTACTCCAAGTATCTCTACTTTCGATTATCTCATCTGAAGTTAATTTTAGTGAATCAAATTTACCGCAATACTTACATGTTAGTCTTTTACTATCATGACCAATTCCTATCCAAACAAGTAATACAATAAAAATAAAAACCGAAAACCAACCACCGCTCGTAATGATACCGCCATCTCCACATATTTCGACAAGAAACATGAAAATCATTATGGCAATTAGTATAATTGGAGTATAGTAAGCAAAAAATGTATATTTGAATGCATCTTTTTTATTTTGATCAATATCATTAGCTTTATGATCTAACATAATATTTAATTTATTTTCAGGGTTAACATAGTTATTATATGATTCTTCTAAAAATAGCATATAGGGTTCAAATTCATCATATAGGTCATATAATGTTTCGTCTATTTGCTCTTTATTTTTTAGTTCTGCACTTCGATGACTTTTCATTCTTATACATAAAGACATAATATCACTTAAAAATTCGGGATATTTATCCAAGCTTCCTTTAGTTATTAATTCTTTACTTTCTAATAATTCTTTGCAGACAAGTGTTGGGTATAAGTTTTTAAAAAACTCAATGGTTTTTTCACTATTATCAACATTATTATAAATATATACAAGCATACTTAAATAAAATTGTTGAGTTACCATTTTTATTAAAGAGATAACTCCTTCATAATCGTCTTTATCAAGTTGTTGATCATATAGTCCTTTGAACTCATGATTTAATATAAATATACTGGAATATTTTTCATTGAATTCATTAAATCTTTTAAGTACTTCTTGCAGAATTTCATCATCTGAAATGGTAATATTTTTTGTTTCTTCTTTATTTATGTCATTTTCTTCTTTTAGTTCTGATTTTACTTTATCATTTATTTCAGCTATTTCTTTACCATTAATACAAAAATCATAATCTGTAGTTTTTAATTCTAACCCTTTCTTTGAACTAAAACTTCTTTTATTAATATCACTATAAGTAATTTCGATTATAGCCTCATCTGTTTCTACAACTATTTCATTTTCTTCTAACTGAAGTTTTCCTTTTTCTATCTTATTATTGTATTTGATTTCAACATCGTATTCTTTTACAGCACTCTTTTTCATAATTATACTCCCTACCTTAAGTTTCTAAGAGATTTACTTAAAAACTCGATAATGATTTAAAGTACTATATAAAGTAAGGCTAATATCAATTATGATTATTTTCCTTTTTTTCAAAAGAAAAAATATAGTTATTAAGAATAACCATAGAGAATAACAAAAAATTATATATCCAGTTATTTTCTAAGTAAATCTCTTAGCAACCATATTTCATTTACAAGTTCATTATATTATTTTATTATCTTATAGTCAATATTAAACTATTTGTTTAAATTAAAAACCACAACATATTTATTGTGGTTATATTCATTATTATTTCATAGTTGGAATTACATTTACACTTCTAGCAATATCTAATAGTTCATCTTGACTCATTACATCTGATACTAAATAATAATCTACACCATTACTACTCCAAGTTATAGAACTATCTGTTAATGCTCCAACTGTATCAATTAATAAGTATGGTTCACCATAGGTTGGGATAATAGAAAATTCTTCTTCTATACTAGCTGTTTCTTCTACTAAAAGGAATGGTTTTTCACCTTCAAAAGTCATTATTACACGTTCGCCATTAGTTTTAGCTATTTTTTCTTGTGATGATAATGTTGTTCCTGTTGGAATATAAAGTGGATATATAATATCATCTAAACTACTTGTTGTTTCTTCTTTAGTATTATTATCTGTTGTTCCCATTATTTTATTTAAGTCAAAGATATCATTGTTAATATCTGGACTAATATCAATAGTAGCAAAAGTCATAGTCATTTGACCAATATCATTTTCATCAACTACACTAACTTTTTGTAAGTTAAATTTTTTATCAAAAGTTACTTTTTGTTTTACTAATTTACGATTATTTGGATAATTTACATTAGTAGTAAAAATGTATGAGTTTTCATCTTCAATTAAACTTCTTTCTTCATCATCTAAGATATCATCCAAAATAGATTGAATTAAATATACTTGAGAATTATTATGTGGCCAATCACTTTGGAACTTAAAGCTTTTATTAAGTGATGGTGTTAAAACATATACTCCATCATCATTTTTTAAAATAATTTGCTCATGGTTATTACTACGATTTTTTAAACTGACATAGTATTTGTCTTTCTTTTGATATACAACTTTAACATCATAGTTATAAGTATCATCATTGTTTACAATTTCTAAATTACCTGTTAATTGATATGATTTTAAATTGTCATATTTCTTTTTGATTTCTTTTAATGCATCATCTTTATTATTCCCAAAACATCCTGTAATAAAACAACAACATATAATTAATATAACTAAAAAATATTTTTTCATATTCACTCCTCTTTTCCTTCATTTAATACTATGAATTAAAATTTTCATTATTCATGAATATTTTATTAAAAAGTGATTATGCTAATACTGAGAAAAGAAAAGGAGGATTTTATGCAAACATTACAAAAAGTAGCTTTGGCTTTAGTAATAATTGGGGCAATTAATTGGGGACTTGTTGGATTATTTGATTTTAATTTAGTCTCTACATTATTTGGAGCTGATAATGTTATAACTAAAATCGTTTATGTTTTAGTTGGTATTGCTGGAGTTATTGATATTAGCTTATTATTTAATGATTATGAATAAAAAAAGTACTGACGTCAGTACTTTTATTTTTGTTCTATTTTAATTTTTACTTTTTTGGTTTTAGATTCGTAAGTTAATTTTAAATCGTTTCCTGTTACTTTTACTTCGACTTCATATTCACCAGGACCATATCCTGATAAATCAACAGTTGCTTGAATAGTATTAGGGTCTAGAGCATTAACAACATTGCTACTACCTTTTACAACTACTGTGACACTACTATCTTCTTGTGATACAGCATATGCTTTATAATTAGAATCTAGATTAACGATTGAAATATTACGATTATCAAAATTTTTAGTAATTACTTCATCCATTGATACTTTTACAGTTACCGTCTTACTACTTATATTACGAACACCAGCTGGTTTTTCGATATTAACTTTAAATGTTTTGTCACTTGATAAGTTAGTTACATCAATTTTAACTGGTATTGAATCAATAGCACTTATTATGCTTTCTTCACCATAAATAGTAACCTTAGAAATTGAAGTTGAAAATTCTTTAATTGATTTACCAAATGCTACTTCTCCAGTAGGAATAACTTGTAGTGGTACTTCTTTACTTGGTGAAGTTATTTTAATTTGAGCATTAATGCTTGTTGGAACAATTTCTATTCCCTCAACTGGAAGTCCATCAGAATCATAAGCAATTAATGGTATTTCTTTTAATGTGAACGTTCCAGCTTTTGGATTACTAATGTTATCAATATCAACTAAAGCTTTAACTGTAGCTACTTGTTTTAATTTATAACTTGCACCTTTAATAATAACATCATTTCTACTTAAGTCTACACTATCAAGCACTAATGTTGTATCAAGTTTATCTCTATGTAAAATATCATAATCAAGTTCTCTTGTTTCTGATACTTTTTCGTATACCACTATATTAGCTGTTGAAGGATCAATTTTGTAATCAATTGATTTTAGTGCTTTTAATCCTTGAGTATAATTTAATTTGACTTTATGACTACCTGGCGTTAATCCTCTTAAATCAACAGAAATACTTAAATTAGATGTATATTGTCTAGCTAGATATAAATCAGAAGTTCTACCAATTAGAGTAACATCTACACTAGTAGGTAAACCTTCTATTACATATGCTTCTTCATTATATTCAGCTACTACTGGTTGATTATATAATACTTCAGCACTTTTATTTAGAATGGTATCTGAACTTTGGTCTACAATAAAGAATACTAAAAAGGCAAATATTAATGATAAAACTATTAATGTCTGTTTTTTATTGATGAATTTTTCAATTTCATGACCATTATGTTTAATAAAATCTGTGATAAATAGAATGAATTTAGTAATTGGAGTTATTAACCATTTATCAAAAAATAAAATTATTTTTTTACTTATTTTCTTCATAAATATCTTCCTCTTCTATTTCTTCTAAATAGTCTTCTTCTTGTTTTGGTCTTAATTCATCTATTAGCATCATACGTACATCATCGATTGATAGATTATAGAAAAGTTCACCTTTAACAGCTATTGATACTCTACCAGTTTCTTCTGATACTACAATACTTATAGCATCACTTTCTTCGGTAATTCCAAGTGCTGCTCTATGACGTGTACCAAATTTTTTATTTACTTTAGAACTGTTGCTTGTTGGGAATACTGCACCAGCACAACTTATGCGGTCACCTTGAATGATAACACCACCATCATGAAGTGGGTTGTTTGGAAAGAAAATTGATATTAATAAGTCGCTTGATAAATCAGCATAAACTTTTTTAGCTTTTTCTATATAATTAGCTAAACTAATATCTCTTTCTAAAACGATAAGAGCTCCAATTCTTGCTTTTCTTAAGTATTCAACGGCATTTACTATTTCATATACTAAACGCTCTCTTTCATCTACTGTTAAAATTTTATGTCTACCTAATAATTGGGTTTTACCTATTTGCTCTAATACATTACGTATTTCTGGTTGAAATATTATAATTAAAGCAAGTGGTCCCCACATGATTACATATTCTAGTAATAAACCTATTGTAGTTAGACCTAACCAACTACTAACAACTTTTAATACTAAAATAATGGCTACTCCCTTAAATAATAATGTTAATTTTACGTTGTTACGAATGTTTTTTAATATATAATATATTGCTAACCAAACTAATGATATATCAATTATTTTTTTTATAATCGTGATAATACTATCCAATGTCATACTTATACTTTTCCTTTCTTAAACATTAACTATTATATCAAATAAAAAAAAGTCATGCAAATTGCCATGTTTATTCTTTTTTTTGATCTGGATCTTCAAAAATAATTACAGGGTCTTTTACTTCTAATGATTTATTGGTAGCAGGTATATCACTCAATGGTTGTGGTTGCTCTTTTGGTAAATTTTCCATAGATACTGGAGCAATTGGTGTTACTGGTTGTTCTTTTTTTTGTTCTGGTATTTTGTTGCTAATAACTGCTACATGGGCATTTTTTTCCTCTTCTAGTTTTTTTCTTTCCATTAAGAAACCAATGATTGCCATAATAAAGAAAAGAGCTAAAATGGAAATAATAATATATAAAGGACCACTTAATATATCTCTAAAAAAATGTATCATACTATCTCCCCTTATTCTATAGAAATTATAACACGGTTTTAGATAGATGTAAATTGGGAAGTTGATAGACGTTTTTATAAGCCTATATTTTTCAGGTAATTTATTACTCTATAATGAAAAAAATGAACTAAATATTAGTTCATCTCAGACTAAGGAAAGCTAAAATCCTTTAAATCTTATTTTCCTTTATGTTTCTGGTGTTTTATTTGTTGCTTCATATAAAATTTCAATTTTAAATATCCTTTTTTAATAAGGAAATTATTTCTAGTATGCTTATTAATAGTTTTTATAATTTAAGTAAGTTAAACTAATATTTTAAAATAAATTTAATATTAGATATGCTTAATAAAGAAAACTATTGATAACTTAGGTTTGCTATAGTTAATTCAAATCATTTCTGGTTATTTTTTTTACTCTAACTGGATTTTGATTTTTATAAAATGCATTTAATTGTTCTGCTATTTGCTCGTTAGATAGTGATTGTTGTTTTAGTTGTAAATATTTTTTTCTAATATCATAAAACGATAATAATGCCTCCATTGGATCCATATTGGTTCGTACAACACGAGATCTATCTTTTATTGACATCTTAAAATCAGCATATTTTCCACAATCTAAACATACACACTCATAATAAACCGAATTTTCAGCAGCACATGCATATTTTTCTGAAACATCTTGAATAAATAAAAATAAACTGTGCTTTTCTAGTCTACAACTGTCATGTTTTTTTCTATCTTCTTCATTATATACTGTTACACTATATAATTCTTCATCTGTAATATTAATATCATTTTTCATAATTAACCTCACCCAATTCCATTTACACAATAAAAGCAGTACTCTCTGTGTTAGTTATATTATACCATAGATTTTATTTTGCTATCATTTTTTAATTTAACTTTTTCATTATTTTTATTTTATAATATTTTCAGTTAAAACCGTACTTTCTTCCGGTTTCTTATGCGAACTTGAATAATTATTAGTTTGTAAATCTATATAATACTCATTATTCTTCACAAGTTCATCATGGGAACCTTGGCCTACAATTTTTCCTTTATTTAACACAATGATTTTGTCAGCAATTTTCATTACATCTTTTTTATGTGTTATTATGATAATTGTATGGTCTAATTTTAAATTTTCAAAAATACTCTTTATCTTTTCAACTAATAATGTATCCAACGAACTAGTTACCTCATCAAATATTAAAATTTCTGCTTTTGATAATAGTGTTCTAGCAATAGCTAATAATTGTTTCTGTCCTCCTGAAAAATTAGTAGCATTTTCAGTTAATATAGTGTTGTACCCTTTTGGTAGGCTCATAATATAATCGTGAATTCCAACTCTTTTACAAGCATCAATTTGATTTTCAACGTTTGAATCAATCAGACTTAAGTTTTTTCGTATACTCATATTGAATATAAATGGTGATTGATTAACACCAACTACATTTGTAGAATATACCTTACTTGAATAATCATATATATTTTCATTATCGATTAAAATTTCACCACTATCAACTTTATATTTTCTTAGTATTAAATTTGTTATTGTTGTTTTTCCACTACCACTGTGTCCTACTAAAGCAGTGATTTTATTAGGCTCTGCAACAAAGTTTATATTTTCTATATTTCCCTTATTCCTAGATTTATAAGAAAAATTAACATTTTTAAATTCTACCACACCATTTATATAATCATTTTCATTTAAACCAAATGTAATCTGTTGTTTACTTGTATAATTTAAGATGTTATTAATTCTAGTTATTGATATTGACCATTCTCTAATTTGTCTAGAATAACCCATTAATTCTTTGGTATTAGTCATAATATTTTCAAAATAAGTAATTAATAATACTAGCACATTAACTTCATATTTTCCATCTAATACGAAATAAACTAATATTAAATATAAAATTACTTTTCCAAAATGTATAATAAATGGTAATAGGCTTGATCTAATATTTACATATTTTCTTTTTAACATATACTGTTCAGACCATTTATTTGCAATTACATAAAAATTATTTTTAATTTTGCCATAAATATTAAAAACTTTTATCTCCCCAAGACCATTTAATATTTGAGATAGATTATCTGTTAATTTATCTTTATATTTTTGTTGACCTCTTAGATATTTTGTACTTTTAATATTACAATAATCAAATGATTTTAGATATATAAATTCTAACAATAATACAAATATTCCAATAAATAAATTGGTTTTTAAAAATATAATAATCATTATAATAACTTTTACAAAAACTACCATAATTTCACAAACATTATCTATCATCTCTGATAGATTTGCTGTATCGGTATTGATGGTATTTAAAATTGTTCCTTTGGATATCTTATCAGAAAATTCAGTGTCATAAGTAAAGATCTTATCAACGATTTTTTCTCTTAAATTTTTATAACTATATTTGAAATTATGTGAATATGAAACATAATTTAAATACCAAAACAAATTATAAATAATATAGGTAATTGCTAATAAGAAGATATTGAAATATGTTTCACTAGCGTTTCCATTGGTAACTTCATAAATAATATTTGAGGTAAATACTGGTATTAACAAGCTCGATAAATGAGCCATTATTGAACCAAGAAATAAAAGAAATATCCATTTTTTACTTCCTTTTACTAATTTAAAAAAAGATTTTATTATTTTTATATTATCTTTTATCAAAAATATCACATCCTATTTAATTGTATCATATTTTTTAATAAATACACTAACCGATGAAATATACAAATTTATTAAATTGACAAAATAAAACTACTTTTAATTTAAATTGAAAGTGGTCTTTATATTATCTTAAAAAGTTTTAGTATCAATCAATCTGGTGCCCTAATGGAAGAAGTAGAACAACTTCTAAGACAAAAGAAATAGTTAGTAATAAATTATTAACTAACTATAGTTATATCACATATTCCAGTATTTTATAAATTAATTAGTATTTTGTTGTTTTTGTAATATGTTGAGTTACAATTGATGTGAGACCTTTTATATACAAAAAAAGTTGGCCCTAAACAATGTTATAATGGACAAATTCCTGATAGATTTTATCAATATACATTTATTGATGAAGCTTCTCGCAAAAGATTTATATATTCCTACAAAGAACAATCATCTTATTCAACAATAGGTTTCGTTAAACATGCTATTCTATATTTGATATAAACCTAAAATTATTCAAACTGATAATGGACAAGAATTAACTTACACAATGAAAACGGATAAAATTCATCCTGTAGATATTTTATTAAAATCTCTAAATATTCATCACAAACTTATTAAACCGAGAACGCCTAGACATAATGGAAAAGTTGAAAGAAGTCACAGAAATGATCAATAACGGTTTCATTCTTATCTTGCTCTTTTCTCTTATGATGATTATTACAAATGAAATCTTACTTAAAACGTTCTAATAACATTCCTATGCAATCATTAAACTGGCTTTCTCCTTTAGAAATGAGACAAAAAATTATAGAAAAAAAACAATATTCAATAATTACATAATAACTATATCTTATTGCTTTTAATTTTTTTACAAATTTTGTCTCACATTATTTAATACATTTATCATCATTTCTATTATTTTGCATTATATCCAATAAATTATTATCAGGTATATATTCATAACATAAATCATTTATGAAATCACTATATTTATCAGATAAGAAAAATTCATTGTGTAATTCATCTGTTTTATTATTTGCTTTTTTCGACAACTCTATTAAATAAAAAAAGAACTATTGAGCATAATGGGTAACTAAATAATCATATAATATTGGACAAGTGTCTTCTAAATTAAGTGCAGTATGTTTTACTGCAAGTAAAAAAATATCTTTCAATTTATATGAATTGTTTAAACAGCATAGTCTTATTTTATCACTAGTTATAGTGTGGTTAGATATACAATGCATATTCCACTTATCCATATAGTTATTATCTAACGAAGAATATTTTTTGGAATAACCCATTAATTCTAAATGTTTTTTTTGATAATTTCTAGATTTTATTTCATCTATATCATTATATTGAAAATCAATATTTTCTTTTAAATCTAATTTAAGTAAAACTGACTCATTTAATACTTTATCAAATATTTTGTATGCTCTTTTTTTATATAGTTTTGTTTTCTTTAATACTCCAAAATATATATCTGCAATAATTTTTGGAAACCATCTTTGCCTTAAAAGATGCGTACCTAATGCATAAATAAATCTTATTTTTGGAATATAATAATAACAGTTAATCCAACAATCAAAAAGAATTAACAAATTATCTAATCCTTCAACAAAAAAAACTTTTTCTGATTTTTCTATAAATTTAGCATTTTTTCCAATTTTTGGAATAAGACCATTTTGTTTAATCGAATGTAAATTTTTTTTTGAAGTAAAATGAAAATAATTATGTTGCATATCTTGAATTGTTATTTTATAATCCTCTGTCATACAAGTTCTCCTCACTAATCAAAATTTTTTTACAATTAATCGCTTTAAATAACTCTTTCAATATACTAAGTTGACCTTTTGTGGAAATAAAAGCATCAGATATAGTTCTATAATTGTATTTATCATTTCATATTAATTTGTATGATAAATACCTACCCTCTAGATATTTTGACGCAAACATCACAATTACCATTGAAGATTTTTTATACAATAAAAAATCATTCTTGCTTAAGACCAAAAATATATTTAAAAGCCAAAATAGTTTGAACAAATTTGTTAATAGACCCTAAAGGAAGAAGTAGAACAACTATTAAAATTTGTGTAAAAAACCTAAATCTAAAAGCAAATCTTCTAAATATTTATTTTTATCTAAAATAATTATATGGTAATCATAATCTTCTTGATTTCGACTCCAAGTATCAAAGTTATTCATTACCTCTTTAATCAGTGCATCATTATTTTCTCTTTGTTTATACCTCTGTAGTAACATTTTTCTTGTTTCATCATCTGTGTCTGGTAAGACAAATAAGAATTCAATATTGTTATCTTTTAATAATTGTCTGACATCTATACTCGATGGAACTAATATCAAATCATACATATTAATTTTTTCTATAATCGCTTTTAAATAATTATTAGGCCATTCTGGATTTGAAATTCTAGTTGAATTACATTTCATTTTTTCATAATTTTCTTTTTCTATATTAGAATAATCACATCTATATGGAGAACTTTGTAAATCACATACATTAGAATACTTATTTCCAACTGTTGTTTTTCCTAATCCTGCAAATACACTTATTACTTTTATAGTATCACCACATTTCCATACTTTCCATCTTTAATCGATATACCAATTTGCAAGTGTATTTTATAATTTGACACAATTTAATTGATTTACATAGATATTGTATCATAAAATTAGTCATTTAAATACTCAAGCTTTTATAGTTTGAGTTTAGTATCAATCTGGTGCAATAGTTAAGATAGTTCGAAACCATCACAACAAATAAATAAACAATTTAATTCTATAACCATTATACCATGAGTTTTACTAATTTGATAAATTATTTTTATAAAAATGAAAAAGACCTAAGGCTTCAAAAGTTTCCTAGGCACTTTTCAATAATATTATATGTAATAGATTAATAATTATACAATATAATAACCCTTATCAAATCCCATTACTTTTAATACTTCATCAATAGTAATTGAAGTTAAATTATCTTTTAATGTATCTAATTCCTTTGTAATTAAACTTTTCATTTCAACTGCTTGATTATTTTCTAATAATAGTTCTAACGATTTAATTATAATATACATATTAGTATGTAGTGCTTTTTCTGGTGATTTTTTAGTTTTATCTAATCTAATATAGAAAGTACTTCTATAAGTATATAATCTATCATCATGAGCTGCTATATTACGAACAGAAGTTAAATTACCAAGAATGTTTTTCAATATTCTATCATTTATAGAAAAAAGTTTACTGATTTCTTGTCTATCTTGTTGTTTCATTAAACCATAAAACTTGCTTATAGTTCCAAGAGATAATATTTTAGTAACAACCCATGGTGGAACAAATCTATATTTACTCATGTAATGAGTTATTGCATCATGTTTACCATTTCCTTTATCAATCTCATTTTTAATTTCTTCAATTAATTTTTCTATATGTTCTAAGTTAGAATTATCATCCTTTAAATCAAAATTATTAATATTTAAATAATCTTCTAATCCATACTTTTCAGCAAATAAATTGGCAATTTTAGTTTTTATTACTGCTTCTATTTCAAGTATATATTTAAGCATTATTATCTTTAAGTTTTTATCAAACTTATACATTGCAAATATTTCTTCAAATGAAGCATTATCTTTGTAGTTTTCTACTATTTTAAATATCCATTTATAGGAGTTTACTATTGAATAATAAGAATACTTTTCGATTAAATATTTAACATTATTTTCATCTTTTATTGATACGCCTTTTGAATTTAATATTTCTATTAATTCATTTGTTGATTTAAATTCTTTAACCATTTTTACCTCCTTATAAATGAAAAAGACCTAGGGCTTCAAAAGTTTCCTAGG
>CAKPDJ010000014.1 GCA_934148875.1 uncultured Bacilli bacterium | reverse complement strand
ACTATCACCTTTCGTGATAGAAATAGGCAGATTTGAATTTAATTCTATAGATGGATTTGTGGTATCTAATTTAATTAATTAAAATTATTTTTATTATTACATTTAACATAATATAGGCAGTGCAAAAACTGTCGATTTTTAAAAAGTTTTTGCATAAATGAGCAAAAACTTGACTTTTAGATATTGATGATATAAAATGAGTTTATTGAAAGGAATGATATAGAATGAATCAAGAAAAAATATATCGCAAACAATATATTGATAAATTAATAAGTCTTAAAGATAAAAATATTATTAAAGTATTAACAGGAATAAGACGTTGTGGTAAATCCACTATACTTAATCAATTTAAAGATTATTTAATAAGCATTGGAATTAATGAAAAAAACATAATATCAATAAATTTTGAGGATAAAAATAATAGTTATTTATCAAATTCTGATACATTACATGAGTATATACTAAACAACACCAATAAGAATACAAAAAACTATATATTTCTGGATGAAATTCAAAATGTAGTTGGTTTTGAAAAATGCGTTGATAGTTTACTATTAAGGGATTATTTAGATTTATATATTACTGGTTCAAATTCATATATGCTTTCGGGAGAATTAGCTACATTCTTAACAGGAAGATACATACAAATCCATGTCTTACCATTATCATTTAATGAATATTTAGGCTATTACGGAGAAACAGATGAACTTAAAAAATATAATGATTATATCAATTATGGAGGTTTTCCATATTTAATAAATTTAAGTGATAGTAACGAAAAACTAGAATACTTGGATAGTGTTTATAATACGGTATTAATGAAGGATGTTATATCAAGAAAAAAAGTAAATGATCCGCTTATATTAGAAAGTGTTTGCAGATTTTTATTTGATAATATTGGCTCATGTGTATCGACAAAAAAGATAAGTGATACATTAGCCTCAAATGGTAGAAAAAACTCTGTCCACACAATAGAAGAATATCTAAATGCACTAACAGAAAGTTATGTGCTTTACAAGGTTAATAGATATGATATCAAGGGAAAGCAATTATTAAAAACTCAAGAAAAATATTATTTATCTGATTTAGGTTTAAGAACCTATTTATTAGGCAAATCATTTGATAAAAATATGGGACATATATTAGAAAATGTAATATTTCTTGAATTAAAAAGAAGAGGTTATAAAATATATATTGGAAAAAATGATTCCACAGAAGTAGATTTTGTAGTAGAAACTGAAAATGATTTAATTTATATACAAGTTGCATTATCTGTTCGCGAACAAAATACACTTGATAGAGAATTAAATTCTTTGAAAAATATACCAGATCATTTTAGAAAATATATTATTACTTTAG
Organism: uncultured Bacilli bacterium; assembly: GCA_934148875.1. Lineage (GTDB taxonomy): Bacteria > Bacillota_I > Bacilli_A > RF39 > UBA660 > Alloscybalousia. The sequence continues at coordinate 29,425 of CAKPDJ010000014.1, read as the reverse complement.
ACTATGATACAAATATCTATAATGGAATAAAACAAATTAGCGCCATGGACTTTTTAACCGGAAGAATAGAGCTTTAAAAGTAAAGCTCTATTTTTTATTTATAAATTGTAGCAGTACCATCAAAATAATTTATATGTTTGTCGCACCAAGCTTTATCTGGTTCATTGCCACTACCAAAAGTAGCTGTCAAATCAACTATTATTATATCATCGCAATATGAATATTCAGTAGCTCCTCGTTGAAAATTTCTTATTTTCCAATTTTGATTTAAATATGTTGATGTTGTTATTTGATTAATAGAAGATAACTTTTGCCATTGTGTTGTTTTAATTTCTTTTTTTACAAAAATAATTCGACCATTGGAATTGTTGTCTATATAATTCCATTCAAATCTTGAATCTTGAATACTGCCGTAGGTAAATGTATCTGAGGATTTAAACATTAATGAGCCATAATATTTATGATTTATAACTGGTGCTGAAATAGACAAAGTTTGTTCTGTCATTGCAGTATAATCACTTCCATTATTATGGTTAAAACGTAATGAATAACTTCCTGAATAACCACCAGTAGTTAATGTAACATTACTGTTAGTCCAATTATTTAGTCCGTTTTCAAAAGAACCGTTTTTAATTAAGTTTGTTGCAGTATATGCTGTATATGTAATTTTTATTGTAACAGTAGCAGTAGCTTTTTTACCAGCGTTAGTTGCTACAGTACATGTGATAATATGCGTTCCTACAGTTTTTAAACTTGATGTGTAATTGTCATCAAGTTGCCCATCTATATTACTACTACAGCCTTTAGTTCCACCAGAAATTGTACTTGTTGAATAACTTTTTATAATGGCATAACTATCACCTTTTGTAACAGAAGAAGGTAAATTAGGATTTAAAATTATGCTTGGTGTTGTGGTATCTAATTTAATTACTTAGATACCTTTTGTAATTATTAAAATCCTTATATTTTATATGGCTGATCTTTGATTTTTAAAATGTCATTTTTTTGAAAAAATGTTAAAAATTTGACCTTAAAAATTTAGTAAAATTTATTACAGAAATGTTAACTTTTTGTTCTCTAAAAAAAATTATGCTATTTTAAAATAGAAAAGGAGTGTGGTTTGTGTGAAAACAGAAAAACCAAAAATTTTATATGAAGAGTTGGCTAATACATGGCTTACTTATAAGAGTGATTATGTAAAAGAGTCAACACTAGCTAATTATGCAACTATTGTTTATAATCATTTAATCCCAGATTTTAAAGATTTATATTTACAGGATATTAATCATAATTTATTACAGCAATATATTCTAAATAAATTAAAATCTGGCAAACTTGTGGCTAATACATCATTGTCAGAGAAAACAGTAAAAGATATTATGATGGTACTTAAAAGTATTCTTAGATATGCAATGGATCAAAATGTCATTGATTCTATAAATTTAACTTTTATTTATCCAAAAAATAATAAAAAGAAAAAAATATATATTTTTTCAAAAAAAGAGCAAAAAAAAATAACAGAATATATTTTAAAAAATATGACACCAAAAGGAATTGGTGTTTTAATTTCACTGTATACTGGCATGAGAATAGGTGAGATATGTGCATTAAAATGGTCTGATATAGATTTTAAAAGTAATATCATTCATGTTAATAAGACATTACAAAGAGTATATCTTAAAGATGTTAATAATCAAACAACTTCCAGTATTGTGATTTCAACACCTAAAACATTAAATTCTAATCGTGATATACCAATAAATAAAGAATTTGCTGATATTATTAAAACTTTTAAAAAAAATAGTAATCATTATGTTTTGACTTCATCTTTAGAATGCATTGAACCTAGGGCTTATCGTAAAAATTTTAATACTATGCTTAAAAAAATGAAAGTAAAACAAATTAATTTTCATAGTTTGCGTCATACCTTTGCTACAAATTGTATTAGTTTAGGGATAGATTATAAAACGGTCAGTGAATTACTTGGACATTCTGATATTAATATTACACTTAATTTATATGTACATCCCAATCTTTCTCAGAAAAAGAAATGTATGAATTTAATATGGAAAAATCGTTGCTAGAATAAATTAATAATAATAGCTAAAACTAATATTGGTGATAATTATGAAAATAAGACTCGGGTATGTAGCTTTACCAGTTACTATTCCTATAACAGCATCTAAAACAATAACTTTAACTAATTATTTAAAATTAGGAAAGAAAAGAGGCGAAAACAAAAGAAGTGTAGTGTTTGAAGAAAACTTAATTAATTTTTTAGAAATACTTAAATATAATCAATCAAATAATATTCACTTTTATCGTATGACTTCTCATTTAGTGCCATTGTTAACATACAAAGATTCATACAACAACATTTTATTAAAGTATCAATCTAAGCTACAAGAAATTGGAAATTATATAAGAAATAATTCTATGCGAGTAGATATGCACCCAGATCAATTTTTAGTACTTAATAGTATCAATCCTAATGTGGTTGAATCTACTACTACAGCACTTAATTATTATTATGAGTTAATGAAAAGATTGAATTTGAATACAAACATTATACTTCATGTTGGATCTGGTCAAGAAGGTAAAATAAAATCTATGAAACGATTTGAAGAAAATTTTAAAAAATTGCCTAAGAAAGTTAAATCATTAATAGCTATTGAAAATGATGACAAAATTTTTAATATTCGTAATACACTATCTTTAGCTAAAAAGTTAAACATACCTATGGTTCTTGATTATCATCATTTTTTGGTTAATAAAAACAATGAAAAAATAGAAGATTTTATTGTCAGTATTTTTTCTACATGGAAAACGACACCTAAAATTCATTTTTCTTCACCAAAGAGTAAAAAAGAAAAAAGAAGTCATCATGATTACATTGATAGTGATACTTTTATTGACTTCATAGAAAAAATTAAGTTCTGTAATATTGACTTTGATGTTATGATAGAAGCAAAGCAAAAAGATGAAGCTTTGTTTCGTTTGGTAAGAGAGTTGAAATATAAAACTGATTATCAGTTTTTAGATGAAACTACTTTCATAATAAAATAGTTGCGTAAAACTATTACTTTATAAGAAATTTGTATAAAAACAAGTTTCTTTTTTTGTGCTAATTAGTTATAATATCTTTAGAAAAGAGGTGCATTATGAAAGAAATAGTTATTTTACCAGCTGATACCTATACTGTTGTTAATAAAACGGTTATTAAAGATTTAGACCGTAAGTTAATAACTATGCTTTATCAACCTATTATTGGTTATAGTGCAACTTCTTTATACTTTACTTTAGTTGATGATTTAGATAAGAGGGAATTAATGAGTGAAGATTTAACTCATCATCATTTAATGAGTACTATGCAGTTAAAACTTGATGATATTGTAGTAGCTAGAAAAAAACTTGAGGCTGTTGGACTACTTAAAACGTATTATAAAAAAGATCATGTTAATCATTATGTATATTTATTATATTCTCCAATGTCTGCTAGTGATTTTTTAAATCATCCTGTATTAAATATAGTTTTGTATAATAATCTTGGCAAAAAAGAATATGATAGAATAGTTGATTTTTTTAAGGTACCTAAAATAAATACTAAAGACTATGAAGATGTTACATCTAGTTTTAGTGATGTTTTTAAATCTGTTAGTGGTAATGTGTTAATAGAAAATGAGAATATAAGAAAGGAAAATACCAATAAGTTGAATTTAAATAGTAAGATTGATTTTAATTTATTGATATCTAGTATTCCTACTAATATGATTAGTCCTAGATGTTTTAATGATGAAGTTAAGGAACTTATTAACTCGTTAGCTTTTACTTATGATATTGATGACATTAATATGCAAGGTTTAGTACGTAATAGTATTAATGAACGTGGTTTGATTGATAGGGTAGAACTTAGAAAAAATTGTCGTAACTTTTATCAATTTGAAAATGATGGTAAACTTCCAACTTTTGTTTATAGTAAGCAACCTGATTATTTAAAGACACCAGCTGGTGATAACAGCAAATGGGCTAAAATGGTTTATACTTTTGAATCAGTTCATCCATATGATTTTTTAAGAAGTAAATATAAAACTGGTGAACCATCGCTAAGAGATTTAAAACTAATTGAAAGTTTGTTGGTTGATCAAAAAATGACACCTGGTGTAGTTAATGTATTAATTGCTTATGTTTTAAAGATAAATAATCAGAAGTTATCTAAAAATTATATTGATACTATAGCTGGCCAGTGGAAACGTCTTAATATTGAAACAGTAGAAGAAGCAATGCGTATTAGTGAAAAAGAACATAAAAAATTAAAGAAACAGTTTGAAAATAAAAACAATGCAAAAGCTCCTTCAGTAGTAACTAAGAATAAAAAGATTGAAGAATTACCTGATTGGTTTAATAAAGATTTAAAAAATGAAGAAATGACTGAAGATGATGTTAAAGAACTTGATGATATTTTAAATTCCATTGATCAGAGCATAGCTAATATTTCTAAAAAGTAATGTTCTAAAAAATGATTTATAAATATATTTTGGTATGATTTTTGTATTTATTGGCAAGTAGAAAAAACTTGCTTTTTTTAATATTTTATGATATAATACAGCCACTAAAGAAGAAGGGGAAGATAATATGAAAAATAAAGAAGTAAGAAAAATAATTATTTCCATTATTAGTGTTTTTGTTTTCTTAATTGTTACTACTACATTTATTTATTTACCTAAACAAGAGGTTCTATTATCATCTTTGGCTTTTCTTCAAACTGAAAAAAGATTTTATATGGAAGATTTATCAAACGGTATTTTATTAAAAGAAGCTATTCCAGTTAGTGATAGTGTTGGATTAACTAATGATTCTTATAAATTTAAAGTGGTAAATAATTCTAAGTCCACTATCACTTATCGCATTATATTTAAAAATAATGAAGAAAAAATTAAAAAAAGTGGTAAACAAGTTTTACCAAATAAATATTTAAGATATGCTATTAAAGAAAATGATGATGATTTTTCTGTTCCAACTAATTTAGATGATAGTGGTATTATTTATACAGCAATAATTGATGCTAATAGTAGTACTGTTTTTGAATTTAAAATGTGGCTAGATTATAATAGCGATAATGGTGCGATGGATAAAGTTTTTGTAGGTAAGATAGAAATAGAAGAGGACAAATAATATGAGTATCACTACGCTTGATACTGATGAAGATTTGGTATTGTTTCGTGCTTTATCCATTGAAGAAAAGAGAAAACAAGTAAATAAAATGTCTCTATCTAGTATTCATAAATTAATATCAGCAGATTGTTGTTATGGCCTAGAATACGATATTTTTAATCGAATATGTTATATTGATGATTTTAAAGATTATGTAGTTTTTTTATTACAAAAAGGTCTTATTGATCCTAGGCAATTAACACACTTTCAAATAGAATATCTGGCTACTACTGATTGGGGATGCAGTTATTTGTTAGCTAATCCTAATATTTTAAATAATATTTATTATGCTATTGAACAATTAGTTGCTAATGATAATTTTGAATATAGTACTTTATTTGATGCTTTTAGCGCTTGCAATGATTATACTAAGTTATGCTTTGCTTATTATTCAATATGCTATAATAGACCATTAAGTGATCAGAATATTGTTGATTTATTGAATTCTTGCCATTATTCATTGCCAGATTGGTTTATTAATGATGACAGAATTAAACCAGTTATCGAAAGAAACTTTAATTTATTTTTTAATTTTGAATCTAAACAAAAAATGGCATTTATTAATATGTTTAGAGATTATGCTCCACCTGATGTTATTACAAAATATCAACCTTTTTTAAAACTTTATAATTTAAGATCTGAAATAAGGAAACAAGTAGATTTCTTTTTATCTAGTCTAATTTTAGTTGGTGAAGAGGATAAATTGTTAGCTTGTTTGACTGGAAATGTGTCGTATTTAGATAGTGGAACAACGACACATGTTTACTGTATTGAAGATAAAGTTTTAAAACTCAATATGCATAAATATTGCCCTGATACGGTAAAGGATTTATTTTTGATAGCACCAACCCAAGCAATAAAAATCACTAGTAAAAAGCATGATTTTGATTTAGCGATAGAAATTCAGGATAATTTATCAAAAACTAGACATGGTAAAACTATTAGTAAACATGATGTACGTAAATTTTTAAAAGAATTGGATAAACTTGGTTATTATACTGATGACCCTAATAATTTGGATTTAAAAAATGATAACTTTGGTTATTTAAATGATTATCATGATGCTAATATGACTGGGGTTGATTCATATGAAGAATTACCAAAGTGGTTTAAAAAAAGACCTATAGTATTATATGATATTGATAAAGTGTATAAGAAAACATATAGAGAGAATTAAATTAGACAATTAATTCTTTTTTCTTTTACAAAAGTAAAAAATAACGGTACAATATAATTAGTTGAGGTGTTACTATGAAAAGTATTCAAAGTCTTATTAAGTTAACTGATGAAGAAGTTAATGAATTAAAACAAAATTATATTAAAAAATTGGATGATCGTAATTTTTGTGAGTTAATAAAGATGTTAAATACTAGTGATGAAGTACTTATGAAATATACTTCTTCATTGGAAGATGCTAGTATTGAATTTAGTCATTGCCAGAATTGTAAAGGTTTAGAAGAATGTAAAAATAAAATTAAAGGCTATATGTATACACCGAAATTAGATAATAATAGAATTAATTTTAGCTTTGTTGCTTGTCCTTATCAGGTACAGAAAGAAATTAGTACTAAATATCAAGAAAATATATATCTGTTTGAGGTTCCAAAAAGAGTAAAAGAGGCATCATTAAAAGATTTATATAAAAATGATAAAAATAGAGTAGAGTTTATGAAATATGTTAAAAATTTTATTTTAGAATTTACTAAAGATGGTAATTCTAAGGGTATATATTTGCATGGTAGTTATGGTACAGGTAAAACTTATTTAATAGCTGCTTTGTTTAATGAACTTGCGAAAAAGGATATTAAAAGTGCTATTATTTATGTACCAGAATTTTTAAGAGTATTAAAATCGTCTTTTGGTACTGACTTTGAGGAAAAATACGATTATATAAAAAGAGTTCCATTACTTTTATTGGATGATATTGGGGCAGAGTATCTTACTCCGTGGGCAAGAGATGAGATTTTAGGTACGATTCTTCAATATCGTATGGATGAAAAGCTTCCTACTTTTTTTACATCTAATTTAAATCTAAAACAATTAGAAGAGCACTTCAGTAATACTTCTAGTGGTAAAGAGGAAATAAAAGGTAGAAGAATAATTGAACGAATAAAAGACTTAACTAATGATTTTGAGCTAGTTGGAGAAAGCAATCGTAAATAAACTTAGTTATTAGTTTAAAAAAGTTAGTGATATTTATAAACAACCTATTCATCCAGATGAACAATTAGATAGAAATTATGTTACTTGCAATTTTTATTTGAAAGATGAGAACGCTCAAACAAAATAAAAAATAGTAATTATAAAATATTGACAAAATATAAAAAAAGTCATACTATTAACTTAAGTTTTTTAAAAACTGTGATGAAAGACATGATTTTATAGGGATTTTGGTAGAGAGTCTAAGTTTGGTGAAATTAGATATTGAACTATAAATATTACTACTTTCTAAGTTGAGCCTTAATAGGCATCCGGTTATAGCCGTTATATAAATTAAGTAAAATCATGGATGGTACCGTGTTCGCACTCCTATTATGTCATAAGATATAGTAGGAGTTTTCTTTTTGGGGGAGTTTGTATGAAAAGAAAATCATATCTAGTAAATTTTAATACTGATGCGTTATTTGTAGTATTGGAGCAAAATCAAAATGAGTTGTTACGATTGCAAATAAAAGCTATTGATAATAGTCATCTATTGTTGAATCAACGAATTAATCAAGTTAAATATACAATAGCTATAATTGAAAATACAATTATTGAGAGATTTAGCTGTGAGAAAATAACTTTAAATAAGCTGATTGAACTATTATTAGATTCAAATAATGACAGTAGGTCTCGAATATATAAAGAATTGATTACAAATAAAATGATAGATAGTAATGAATTGGTATCACTTGATTTATTAGATAAGGTTATAAAGTTGTTGGAAGTAGAACAGTTAATGAGAATTATTAAGGCAAGAGAAAATACTATTTATGGACAACTTGCTATTAGTTCTTATAATCAAAAGTGTCTAGAAGTCGATGATGAAGTTTATAAAGAATTGTTGGTTAAAATTAAACAAGATAGAAGGGAATGTTGAAAAATGATAAATATAAAAGAAAACGAAAGATTAAGTAAATTAAATCATAGTTGTGCACATTTATTGGCACAAGCAGTAAAGCACTTGTATCCTGAAGCTAAATTTTGGGTAGGACCAGTTATTGAAGAAGGATTTTATTATGATATTGATTTAGGCGGAAAAACTTTAACTGAAGATGATTTACCACTAATTGAAAAAGAAATGAAAAAGTGTAGTAAAGACAACAAAAATATTGTTAGACATGAAATATCTAAAGAGGAAGCACTTGAGATGTTTAAGGATGATCCATATAAAATTGATTTAATTTCTAGAATGGATGAAAGTGAACAGGTAATATCATGTTATACTCAGGGTGATTTCACTGACTTATGTCGTGGACCTCACGTTGATAACACTAAAGAACTTAAGAATTTTAAGTTATTAAAGGTAAGTGGTGCTTATTGGAAAAATGATGCTAAGAATCATATGCTTCAAAGAATTTATGGTGTATGTTTTGATACTCCAGAAGAATTAGAGGCTCATCTTAAAGAATTGGAAGAAGCTAAGGAAAGAGATCATCGTAAAATAGGAAAAGATTTAGGAATATTTATGCTTAGCGATTTAGTTGGTAGAGGACTTCCATTATGGCTTCCTAATGGTTATACTTTGTGGAGAACTCTTCAGAACTATATAACTGATAAAGAAGTTAAGTTTGGTTATAAACATGTACATACTCCTGATTTAGGTAGTGTTGAATTATATAAAACATCAGGACATTGGGATCACTATAAAGATGATATGTTCCCAGCAATGGAAATGGATAATGAAGCTTATGTGTTAAGACCAATGAATTGTCCACATCATATGGTTATGTTTAAAAATTTCTTACATTCTTACAAAGATATGCCAGTAAGAATAGCAGAAATAGCTAATGATTTTAGATATGAATCAGCAGGTTCTGTAAAAGGAATTGAAAGAGCTAGATCATTTACTCAAAATGATTCTCATATTTTCTGTACTCCAGAGCAAATTGAATCAGAATTTAAGGGTGTACTTGACTTAATTATGGATGTTTATAAAGATTTTGGTATTAAGGATTTTAAATGTAGACTATCATTAAGAGATCCTCTAGATAAGGAAAAGTATTTCCAAGATGATAATATGTGGAATAATGCTGAAAGCTCACTTAGAAAAGTTTTAACAGAACTTGATGTAGATTACTTTGAAGCAGTAGGGGAAGCTGCTTTCTATGGTCCAAAACTAGATATCTTAATTAAACCAGCTGTTGGAAATGAAGTAGCACTATCAACAATTCAATTGGATTTCTTATTACCTAGAAGATTTGAACTTTATTATATTAATGAGAAAAATGAAAAAGAAACTCCTGTAGTAATTCATAGAGCTATTCTCGGATCACTTGATAGATTTATAGCTTTCTTACTAGAAGAAACTAAGGGTGTACTTCCATTATGGCTAGCACCAACTCAAGTAAATATTATTCCAGTAAATAATGAATATCATTTAGATTATGCAAACGAAGTTAAACAGTTATTGGAAAAAAATAATATTCGTGTAGAACTAGATGATAGAAATGAAAAACTTGGTTATAAAATGCGTGAAAGTCAAAAAAAGAAAGTACCATATACTATTATTTTAGGAAATAATGAAAGAGATGATAAAACTATAAGTTATCGTATTCATGGTACAGAAGAAACTCATACTTTACAGCAAGATGAATTTATTAATCATATCAATAAAATGATTAATGATAAAGTATTAGCAACTGATTTAAAATAATTAAATATATATTTTTAAAAGAAAGGTATAATAGCCTTTCTTTTATTAGTACGTTAAAAAAAATAATTATTATGTTGCGTTAAAAAGTATTATTTTATATAATAACTCATACAAAGGAGCAAAAGAGATGGAAAATAGAGTTCGAAAAATGACTTATTCAAAAGACTTAGAAACTGAAAAAAATTTACTAATCAAGCGATTAAAAGAATGTAATCAAATGATAGAAGAATGCAATCAAATGATAAAAGAAAATCAAACGAATTGTAATCATATCGGCGTTCATTTAGGAGAAAAAACTTGTGAAGGACAAGCAAATGGTCCAGTAGTATATTGTTTACTATGTGGCAAGAAACTAGATGCTAAGAGTTTAATAGCAGGTAGTTACATAGATGGTAGTATGTATGATGATGAATATGATGTAAATTCAGAAGCTCAATGTGCTGATAGATTTGATACAATAAGGGTAATGGCTAGTGGAATTATTGGTTTCGATCCAAGTATTACAGATGAACAACTTATAAAAACATTCGACAAAATGCATAGTGAATGTGTTATACATCAGACAGATGAGTCAAAACCAGTTCAAAAGAAAATAGAAATGTAATAATATTTTTATTAAGAAAGGTACAAAGTTACCTTTTTTTTATTTTTTCAAAAAAGTAGTTGACATTTTAATCTGTTATTAATATAATGTTAATAACAGATGAGAAAATCTGAATTTTTTCAAAATTGTGTTATTAGCAAAAAAATAATAACATATAATTGATGTAATTTAATTATTATTTTTTTAAGTAATGTTATTAACATAATATTAAAAAGAAAGGAATGAATTTATGAAAAATTTAAAGGTTTACAAAAAATGTTTAATCGTAGTAGATATGGTAAATGGCTTTGTGAGAGAAGGAGGTTTACATGATAAATATATTGAACACACCATTAAAAGACAACAGGAATTAATAGATGATTATCAAAAAAGCAGAGAGTTAATTATTTTTATTAAAGATAATCACGAATTAAATTCAGTAGAACATAATCGTTTTGGTACTATTAAGCACTGTATAAATGGAACTAGTGAAGCAGAATTAATTGATGAATTTAAACAATATGAAAAAGAAGATAATGTTCTAGTATTTAAAAAGAACTGTACTAGTTTTAGAGAAGCCCCTGGTTTTATTGATACTATTAGTGAAGCTTCAAATATTAAAGAGTTTGACATATGTGGCTGTTGTACTGATATTTGTATAGCGAATGGTGTTATTTCGACAATGAATTATTTTGATCAAATTAATAGACAAGTAGAAGTAAGAGTACATGAAGAGGCAACAGAAACATTTGATAGTCCTTTACATAAGCGTGATGAATATAGCCAAGCTGCTTATCTATTAATGAAGCAACAAGGTGTAAAAATAGTAAAAAAGTTAGGAGAGATGAAATATGGAAAATAAGACATTAATGACGGATTTTTATGAGTTAACAATGGCTCAGAGTTATTTTGATCAAGGTAAACAAAATGAAAAAGGATATTTTGATATCTTCTTTAGAAGTAATCCTTTTAATGGCGGTTATGCTATGACTGGTGGTTTAGGAGAAACAATAGAATATATTAAAAATTTTAGATTTGAAGAAGAGGATATTACTTACTTAAGAAATACTAAATGTTTTAGCGAAGAATTTTTAAATTATTTAAAAAATTTAAAGTTTACTGGCGATATTTATGCTATGCCAGATGGTACAGCAATATTTCCTAATGAACCAGCTTTAACAGTAAGAGCAAATATGGTAGAAGCTCAAATTATAGAAACAGCTCTTTTAGCAAACTTTAATCATGGTACTTTAGTAACAACCAAAGCTAAAAGAATAACTAGTCAGGCTAAAAATATTCCAGTCATGGAATTTGGAGCAAGACGTTCCCGTGGTATGGATTCAGCAGTAGAAGCTAGTAAATATGCATATATCGGTGGATGCTCTGGCACTAGTAATGTTTTAGCAGGTATGAAATATAATATTCCCGTTTTAGGTACTATGGCTCATTCTTTTGTTCAAGAAGCTGAATGTGAGTATGAAGCATTCTTAGCTTATGCTAAATCACATCCTGATAACTGTGTTTTCTTAGTAGATACTTTTGATACTTTAAGAAGCGGTATTCCAAATGCAATAAGAGTAAGCCGTGAATACTTAGAACCAAATGGTTATAGACTAAAAGGTATTAGAATTGATAGTGGTGATTTAGTTTATTTATCAAAAGCTGCTAGGGAAATGTTAACTGAAGCTGGTTATAGTGATGCTACAATTTGCTTATCTAATGGACTTGATGAATATTCTATTACAAATATGTTAAATAGTGGTGCTGTTATTAATTCAATTGGAGCAGGTGATAACATTGCGGCTAGTAAAGAAAGGGTAAATGGGGTTTATAAATTAGTAGCAGTTGAAAAAGATGAACAAATAATTCCCAAAATTAAAGTAAGTGGTGATACAATTAAAACAACCAATCCTGGTGTTAAAAAAGTATATCGTTTTTATGATTATGATAATGGTAAAGTGTTAGGTGATGTTATCGCAAGATTTGATGAAATAATTCCAACTGATAAATATACATTGGTATCTGATAAAGATCCATGGAAAAAGACAACTATAACAGATTATCGAATTAGAGAATTACAGGTACCTATCTTTAAAGATGGAGAATTAGTTTATCAAGAACCAAGTATTAAAGAAAAACAAACATACTGTCAAAAAGAATATGAAACTTTAACTGAAAGAATTACAGATATTAATAATCCTCACGAGTATTATGTAGATTTAAGTGAAGAGGAACGTGCTTTAAAAGAATATATGTTGTATGAATCTATGAAAGAAGCTGTAAATACTGCTATCTCAACATGCAGTTATCAAAAAGTAAAAAAGGAAGAAAGAAGGTAAGAAAATGAAAAATTTTAATGCAGAAAAAGAAACAAATAATATTATTTCTTTTATTAGAAATTATTATCAAGAAAATAATCTAGGAGGAGCGATAATCGGTATCAGTGGTGGTAAAGATTCTGGCGTTGTTGCAGCTTTATTTACTAAAGCTTTAGGAAAGGAAAATATAGTTGGAGTAACTCTACCATGTCATTCTAAGGAAGAGGATAAAATAGATGCTAAATTAATTAGTGACTACTATGGCTTTGATTTAATAAATTTTGATATTACGAAAACTTTTGATACCTTTAAAGAGCAATTAACGAATTTAGGCAATTTCAACACAGAAGAAACAAAAAATAGTGATATCAATTTAAAACCAAGACTTAGGATGGCAACTCTTTACTATTTAGCTGCTTTATATTCTAGTTTGAAACATAAAACTTATTTAGTTGCTGGTACTAGCAATAAGTGTGAATTATATGTTGGTTACTTTACTAAAGGTGGAGATTCTGTACATGATATTTCGGTATTAGCAGATTTTACAGTGGAAGAAGTAATTAAAATTGGAGAGTATTTAAAAGTACCAGAAAAAGTATTATACAAAAAACCAAATGATGGTTTATCTAATCAAACTGATGAAGATAAATTAGGCGTTAAATATAGTGAAATAGCAGATTATATGGAAGATAAAAATTTAGTAGATGAAACTACTGCGAATAAAATCACAACTCTACATAATTCTAATTCACATAAGTTCGTAATTCCAACTTATAGAAGAAATGATGTAGCATGAGAATAGGAATATATGGTGGTAGTTTTAATCCACCTCACAATATGCATTTAAAAATGGCTACGGAGTTAATTCGTCAAAATTTAGTTGATAAGGTTATCTTTGTTCCAACTGGAAGTAAATATCCTAAATTTGGTTTAGCTAGTGATATGGACCGTTTTGAAATGATAAAATTAATGATAGATGGTAATCCTAATTTAGAAGTATCAGATTATGAATTGAAAGAAAGTCAAATTTATACTTATAAAACACTAGATTATTTTAAAAACTATTATCCTAAATGTGAGATATACTTTATATTGGGTTCTGATTTATTAAAAGATTTTAAAACTTGGAGAAATTATGAATATATTTTGGCTAATTTTAAAATCTTAGTAACACTTAGAGATACAGATAAAAAAGAAGATTTGGAAAAAATAGAACTTCCTAATAGAGAAAATATTGTTTATACTAATATTAAGCTTAGTAGTCTTTCATCTACTGAAATAAGAGAAAAAGTAGAAAAAGATGATATAGCGTTTTTAAAGCAAAATTTAGACTCTGAGGTTTTATCTTATATTAGAAAAAATAATTTATACAGGGAAGATAAGTAGCTAAAATATTATTGGTTATATAAAATTCAATAAAATATTTAAAGGAATTATAAAGGAGATAAAAATGCATACAAAAGTGGAAAAAATAGTTAAAATTTTAGAAGAAAAAAAGAAAACAATTGCGACAATGGAATCTTGTACTGGTGGTGGTGTAGTAAATGCTATTACTAATATTGAAGGGGCAAGTAACGTTCTATGTTATTCAGCAGTAACTTATTCTAACGAATTTAAAATTAAAATGGGTGTATCAAAAGAAATTATTGATACTTATACTGTTTATAGTATGGAAACAGCTAGGGAAATGAGTAAAAACATAAGTGAATTTGCAGATAGTAATTATGGTATTGGTATTACGGGTATGCTAAATCGCAGGGATTCAGCTAATCCATCTGAAGATACTAATAAGGTTTATATTAGTATCTATAATAGAGATGATAATACTTATTATGATGATTTCGTTTTAGTTTATAGTAGTGATAGAGTGGAAAATAAGAGTATAGTAATAGAGAAAATAATGGAAAATTTAGAAAAAATATTATAATGACTTCTTATTTTCTTTTTATTTCAATTCTGTTATAATCAAATTATAAAAAAGAGGTGTAATTAATGGATAATCAAGTATATTCTTCAGAAGAAGAGTTTTTAAAAAGTTATGATTCCAGCCAATTTGAAAAGTTGTCTATGACAGCTGATACTTTGATTTTTAGTGTAGCAGATGAAAATGTAGACAATTATCGTAAATTGCCGGAAAAAAAGTTTAGTGTTTTACTAGTAAAAAGAAATTCTTATCCATTTAAGGATAAATGGTGTTTGCCTGGTGGTTTTGTGAGTATTGATGAAACCTTGGATGCTGCTGCTAAAAGAATTTTAAAAACAGAAACTAATTTAAAAGATGTTTATATGGAACAGTTATATACTTTTGGAGATATTAATCGTGATCCTAGAATGAGAATTGTTAGTGTGTCATATATTGCGTTAGTTGATAAAAACAGATTAAAAGATCATTTAAGTAGTAATGCTAGTTGGTTCACTATGAATATCTTAGAAGATGAAAAAGAAATACAAGTCACTTTTGATAATGGTATTGAAAATTTTTCAATTACGATAGAAAAGAAATTAAAAGATCAAACTAGTGATCGCTATGAATATATCGTGAAAAAAAATAGTTCACTAGCTTTTGATCATGCTAAAGTTATTGTATGTGGTATCTCAAGATTAAAAAATAAAGTAGGTTATACTGATATTGTGTTTAATATGATGCCTGAATATTTTACATTAGGAGAATTACAGCAAGTATATGAGGTAATTTTAGATAAAAAGTTATTAGACCCTGCTTTTCGTAGAATGATTAAAGATAAAGTAGTAAAAACAGATAAAGTAAAAACTGGTGGTGGCCATAGACCATCAATATTATTTAAGTATAAAAAGAAGATTGATAGTTAAAAATTATAACTATCATTTTTTATTTGCAGAGATTTCAATTAGAAATCTTTTTTTTCTTAAAAAATGTAAAGTGGAAATAAATTTACTTAAATTTACACAAAAACAAATAAAAAGGAATTGCTTTTTTGGTGGTAGTGGTGTACTATTATATTAAGCAAGTGGTTGATTGTGGTAAAAAGTGGGGGATTTATATGTTCATGGGAGAGTATCATCATAATATTGATGAAAAAGGCCGAATTATTATTCCATCCAAATTTCGTAATGAATTAGGAACAAGTTTTGTTGTAACTAGAGGTATTGAAAATTGCTTGTTTGTATATTCATTGCCAGAATGGGATAAAATCGTAACCAAATTAAATAAACTTCCGTTTACTAAAAAAGATGCCCGTAATTTTACTCGTTTCTTCTTATCTGGTGCTAGTGTAGTAGAACTTGATAAACAAGGACGTATCAATATTGCTTCCACATTAACAGATTATGCTAAGCTTGAAAAAGATTGTGTAGTGTTAGGTGTAGGTGATCGTCTTGAAATATGGTCAAATGACTTATGGAATGACTTCTTTAACGAGAATCGTGATAATATGTCAGATATAGCAGAAAATTTATTTACTGCTGATATTGGTTTAGACTTGTAGGTGATATTATGCATATTAGTGTTTTATTAAAAGAATCAATTGATAGTTTGAATATTAAAGAAGATGGTATATATGTTGACTGTACTTTAGGATATGCTGGACATTCTAGTGAGATTTTAAAAAGAATAAAAAAGGGTAGACTAGTTGCTTTTGATCAAGACCAAGAAGCCATAACCGCTTCTACTAAGAAATTAGAAGCCATAGGTAAAAATTTTACTATTATTAAAAGTAACTTTGTTAATTTAAAGGAAAAGCTAGAAGAATTAGGAATTACTGAGGTTGATGGCATATTATTTGATTTAGGTGTATCTAGTCCTCAACTTGATGAACAGGAAAGAGGATTTAGTTACCATCAAAATGCTAAACTGGATATGAGAATGGATAGGGATAGTGATTTTTCGGCATATGATGTTGTTAATACATATGATGAAAAAGAATTATCACGAATATTATTTCAGTTTGGAGAAGAAAAATATGCAAATAGTATAGCTAGAAATATAGTTAAAGCTAGAAGCATAAAACCGATAGAAACAACTTTTGAATTAGTTGATATTATAAAAAGTTCAATGCCTGAAAAAGCTAAAAGGGATAAACATCCAGCTAGAAAAACATTTCAAGCAATTCGTATTGAGGTTAATCATGAACTGAATATACTTGAGAAGAGTATGCATGATGCTCTTAGTATGTTAAAAGTTGGTGGAATATTATCAGTTATTACATTTCATTCTTTAGAGGATAGAATAGTTAAAAATGTATTCAAAAATTTAACAGAAATTAATCCGTTAGTTAAAGGAATGCCAAATATTCCTTCTGAATATCTTCCAGACTATGAACTTGTTAATCATAAAGCGATTGTACCAAGTGATGTAGAACTAGAGGAAAATAATAGAAGTCGTTCTTCAAAACTTAGAGTAATAAAAAGAATAAAATAAGGGAAAAGGTGATATACAGTGAGAAAGGTTAAAAAGAGATTGAAGATGTCAAAATTTGAAAGATTATTATATATCTTTACTTTTGTTATGGTGTTAGCTACACCTTTTGCACTTGTATTTTCACAAGCTACATTATCTGAGATAAATTTTGAAGTAGAAAAGAGTAAAAAACAGATAGCTACTCAAGAAAAGAAAAATGAAAGTTTGACTATGAAAATTAATGAACTTGCATCTTTAGAAAAAATTCAGGAGGTTGCTAAAGAACAGGGATTGAGTTATAATAATAATAACATTAAGACAATCATTAATGAAAATACTGATAGTCAGAATTAGTAAGGTGAATATATGAAAAAACAGAAGAGTACAATTAATCGTAATGCCAGAATTAGTAACATTGCGTTAATACTAACTCTTCTTTTGTTTTGCGTTTTATTATATCGTGCTGGGGTTTTGTCTTTATCTAAAAAAGTTGATGGTATTAACTTATCTGATTTTGCTAGTCGTCGAACTATTAAACATGAAACTATATTAGCAGCTCGTGGAACTATCTATGATGTTAATGGTGAAGCACTAGCTCAAAACGTTTATTCTTATACGTTGATTGCTTATTTGTCACCAAATAGAGGCGCTGGTAATTATGTCAATAATAAAGAAGAAACTGCTAAAAAATTAGCTACTGTTATTAACATGAGTGAAGATAAAATTCTTGAACTTTTAAATAAAGATTTATATCAAACGGAATTTGGATTAGCTGGACGTGGTTTAACTGAATTAACTAAAGATAAAATATTAGCCCTTAATTTGGATGGGATTGATTTTACAGAAACACAAAAACGTTATTATCCTAAGGGAAACTTTTTATCATATACCTTGGGTTATGCTAAAGCTAATGCTGATGGTAAAATTATAGGTGAAATGGGGATAGAATCACTATATAATGATTTATTAACGGGAACTGATGGATTTAAGGAGTATCAAAAAGATTTAAAAGGTTATAAGATAGCTAATACTAAAGAAAAAATTCAAGAAACAGTTGATGGTAGTGACATTTATTTAACTATAGATTCTAACGTTCAATTTTTTGTAGAGCAGGCATTGGAGGAAGCAAAGAATAAATATAATTTTGATGAATTAAATATAGTAGTAGCTGAAGCTAAAACTGGTAAAATATTGGGGATAGGTTCTACTACTTCATTTGATCCTAATGTTAAAGATATAAAAAGTTATTTAGACCCTAATATCTCAGTTAGTTTTGAACCTGGTTCTACAATGAAAATATTTTCTTACATGGCAGCACTTGAAGGTGGTAAATATGATGGTAATGCAACATTTAAATCTGGTACTTTTACTACTACTGATGGTACAGTCATAGGAGATGCTAACCGTAAGGGTTGGGGTGTTATCTCATATGATAGAGGCTTTGCTTTATCAAGTAACGTTGGTGTTGTTAATTTGATACATAATAATTATATAACACGTGATAGTTTGATGGATTATTACAAAAAATTAGGATTTGGTTCTAAGACTGGTATAGAATTAAGTAAAGAAACAGCAGGTAAAATTAATTTTAAATATGAAACAGAAGTATATAATGCAGGCTTTGGACAAGGTATTATGGTAACTTCTATTCAAAATGTTAAAGCTTTAACTTCAATTGCTAATGATGGAATTTTACTTGAACCATATATAGTAGATAAAATTGTTGATAGTAATGGTAATGTTATTAAGCAAAATACTAAAACAGAACTTGGAAGAGTTGCTAGTAAAGAAACAACTGATAAAATAAAAGATTTAATGGAAACTGTTGTTACTGAGGGTACTGGTGGTGGTTATAATATGCCAGGATATGGAGTAATAGCTAAAACAGGTACTGCTCAAATTGCTAGTACTAATGGTAAAGGTTATTTAACAGGTCCTTATGATTATATTCGTGGTTTTGCTGGAATGTTTCCTAAAGATGATCCTCAAATAATTATATATGCTAATGTTAAGAGACCACGACCTAATACAGCTAATGCACTAGTATATGTTGTTAAAAGCGTGGTTACCAATACTAGTAAATATTATAATATTTATGATGAACAAGATCAGAATACTACTGGAATTACTTATACTTTAGATTCTTATATTAATAAAAATGTAGAAACAGTAAAACAATTGTTAGAGAGTAAAGGTTTAGAAGTAGTAACTATTGGTAATGGTGATGTTGTTGCTAATCAGTATCCTAATAGTCAAATTGTTGTAACAAAAGGGTGCAAAGTTTTCTTAGTTACAAATGGTTCTGAGATAATGATACCTAACTTTAAGGGTTGGAGTAAGAAAGATGTTCAAACATATTTGAATTTAGCTGGTATTAAATATAGTAGTGAAGGAATTGGTTATTTAGTAAGTCAAAGTATAAAAAATGTAGTCTATAATTTTAACGAAAATGAAATTATTCAACTTAAGTTTGAAGAAAAATATACTGATTAAATAAAATAGATATTTAGTTGTCTTAATCTAAAAAAAATGTTATTATTTTAATAGGTGAGGATAATGTATAATATCTGTTTTTATTTTTTTATGTTTTTTTGCTATTCTATTTTTGGTTGGGTAATGGAATGTATTTGTTGTTCAATCAATGAAAAAAGATTTGTTCATGATAGAGGATTTTTGATAGGGCCATACTGTCCTATATATGGTTATGGTGCTATGTATATGTACTTGTTCTTAAATCGTTATTATGATGATTTAATTACTTTATTTGTAATGGCTGTTGTTGGTACTTCATTACTTGAATATTTAACTAGTTATTTTATGGAAAAAATATTTAAGGCAAGATGGTGGGATTATTCTAATGTTAGATTTAATCTTGAGGGAAGAATTTGTCTTAAAAATTCAATAGCTTTTGGTATATTGGGTATATTATTTGTTTATGTTTTAAATCCTTTTTTCTTATCAATAGTTGATAAAATGTCTCAATCGTTGTTGATTATTATAAGTGTTATTTGTTTTACTGTATTTTTGATTGATAATATTTTATCGTTTACAATAATGTCTAAACTTAAGAAGAATTTAACTAATATTCGTAAGGATTCTACTTCTGATATTGATAAAGAAGTTAAAAATATGTTATCAAATAATAAGTTTTATTGGCGTAGATTATTTAATTCTTTCCCTAAATTAAAAATTTCTTTACCTAGAGGTGAAGCTATTACTAATTCAATTAGAAAAACGTTGGATAGTTTTGATTCTTTGAGAAGAGAAAGAAAAAAGAGAAAAAAAGAATTAAAACAAGAACTTAAAAACAAAAGAAATCTAGAAAAATAGGTTTCTTTTTTTGTATAAAATATTATTAAATTTCTCAATATATAGGTGAGGAGATGATAATATGGAATTAGTACCACAAATTATTTCAACTAAAGATTTTGCTTATTTATCAGATATGTTTGAATGGAATTATAATGCTTTTAAGCAGGTTAATAGTTTTATTGATGAAGTTAGAGATGATGAAATTAAGGAACTTTTTGAGAGAGTTAAAAATATGCATGAAGACCATCTTTATTATATTATTTCTATTTTGAAAAAAGATGAACTTGATCAGTGCACTTGTGAGGAATGTGATTGTGAGGAATGTGATTGCGTGGAGGATGAAGAAGATGAATAATAAAGAAATTAAAAATACAAAAAAAGAAGTTCCAAGTGGTATTAAGATGAATGATAGAGATTATTTAAACTCTATATTGGAGCTTGAAAAAAATATGTCTAATAATTATTCGATAGCTTTAAATGAAGCAAGTAATGATTATCTTTACGAAGATTATTTTTCTATGTTAGAGGATAGTAAAGATATGGCTAGAGAACTTTATAATTTAATGTTTGAGAATGGATGGTATACGTTGGAAGAAGTTGATGATAATAAAATCAATGATAAGATTAATTGCTTTGAGCAAAAATTAGTTGAACTTGGTATTGTGGAAGCTGATTAGCTTCTTTTTTTATTGAATTTTATATCGTAATTTTATATAATATTCTAGTAAGCTTGGATGGTTGTTTGACTAGATTTTGTTGAGCTTATTGATAGTACATTGGTACTTGTATTGATTTTATTGGTGGGAGGAAATATGTTACAAGTTAAAAATATTACTAAATATTATGGCGATAATTTAGCGGTTGATAATTTATCGTTTACAGTAAAAGATGGCGAAATATTTGGTTTACTTGGTAGTAATGGTGCTGGTAAAACAACGACATTTCGTATGATTATGGGACTTTTAGATAGTAATAGTGGTAGTATTACTTTGAATGGTAAGAAAATTGATTATAGTGTAACTGATAAGATTGGTTTTGTTACTGAAGAGAGAAGTTTACTTACTAAGATGACTGTTAAAGAACAGGTTGTTTATTATGGTAGATTAAAAGGACTTAGTGAAAAAGAAATATTAAAAAGATTGGATGTATGGTTAGAAAAATTTAAGATTACAGATTATAAAAATCGTAAAATTAAAGAATTGTCTAAAGGAAATCAACAAAAAATTCAGTTTATAGCTGCAGTTATTAATAATCCTAAATTACTTATATTGGATGAACCTTTTACAGGACTTGACCCGATAAATGTAGTTCAACTTAAGGATGCTATTTATGAACTACAGAAGAATGGATGTTCTATAATTTTTTCATCACATCAAATGGAACATATAGAGCAGTTTTGTGAGAAGTTAGTTATTTTGGTTAAGGGTAGACCCGTGTTAGAAGGGTACTTAAAAGATATTAAGGAAGAATATCAAAAAAAGAATATTTTAATTCGTGGAGATGTTAAAGTATCAGAATTGAAAGAAATTCCTGGCGTGTTAGAAGTTAATAAAAAATTAAATGAATATGAAGTTAAAATTGAAAATAATAAAGTTGTAGAACAGGTATTTAAAGCAATATCTCATCATAATATTACTAAATTTGTGGTGGAAGAAGCTAGCTTAAATGAGATTTTTATAGCGAAAGTAGGTGCTAGTTATGATGAATAAGTTTTGGTTTTTAACAGGTGCAAGTTTAAAAAAGAAATTAAAAAGTAAATGGTTTTTAATTGTAAATATAATTTTAGCTATTGTAATTGTTGGTGTTGTTAATATAGATAGTATTATTAAAGCATTTGGTGGAGATTTTAATGATACTAATGAAATAATTGTTTTGGATAAGACTAATTATACTTATGATATTTTTGAACGTAATTTAAATAGTTTTAATGAGACACTTGATATGGATTATACATTTAGTGTTGAGAAGTCTGATAAGGAACAAGAGGAACTGGAAAAAGAGTTAGAGGGTACTGACAAAGTGCTAGTTGTATTAGAAAATAGTGATACTAGTTATATAAAAGCTAGCATTATCAGTGACTCATATATTGATACAGCATATTATCAACTTCTATATCAAACTTTATCAAGTACTAAAAATGAAGTTGCCTTTTCTTTAACTAATGTTGACCAAAAGGAATTAGAAAAGTTAACTAGTAATATTTCGGTTGATAGAATATTGCTTAGCGATGATAAAAATACAGAAGAAGAAAATATGGAAATGGTAATGGGAACAGTATTCCCAACGGTTATTTTGCCTTTCTTTATCTTAGTAGTATTTTTAGTACAGATGATAGGGGCAGAGATAAATGAGGAAAAACAGACACGTAGTATGGAAGTTATAATTTCTAATGTTAGTCCTAAAGCACATTTCTTTTCTAAAGTAATTGCTGGTAATACCTTTGTTTTGTTACAAGGTTTATTACTAATTATATATGGAATTGTTGCTTTAATTATTAGAAATTACACTGGAACGGCTAGTGCTAGTAGTATTACTTCACAAATTAGTAGTGTTTGGGATAGTTTAGTATCTAGTGGTTTTGTTGATAAACTAGTTTATATTATTCCACTTACTTTAGTTTTAATGATCTTATCTTTCTTAACATATTCATTAGTAGCTGGAATATTAGCTTCAATGACTGTTAGTATGGAAGACTTTCAACAAATTCAGTCACCAATCATGATGGTTTGTTTAGCTGGATATTATTTAGCTATTATGGCTGGAATGTTTGAGGGAAGTGTATTTATTAGAGTATTATCTTATATACCTTTCTTATCTTGCCTATTGTCACCTGCTTTATTAGTAATTGGACAAATTGGGATTGTTGATGTTATTGTGTCTATCATTATTTTATGTATATTTAATTTTGTATTAATTCGTTATGGATTGAAAATATATAAGATAGGAATTTTAAATTATTCAACTGATAAGATGTGGCACAAGTTATTTAAAGCTGTTAAATCAAAAGAAGTCTAGTACTTCTTTTTTTAGTGAATAAATTTATATCAATTTTTATATTGATGTGGTATAATATAGAATGCTTAAAACGGGGAGAGTGTTTAATATGTCTAGTTATCAGTTGCTTAATTTTTTTAGGGAACATATAGGATACTTTGATGGCGTAAAAATTGAAGACTTTGATACTTTGCTAGCACTTGATAATAGTGGATTTTCACTTGATATGAATAAAATGTATCAAGTAACGCCACTTTTAAAACAAATTATTGAATATGCATTGATTAATGAGGTAATTTATGAAGAACAATTTGTGAAGATTGAGTTAGCTTTTGAAGACCGTGGTGAAGATATATTATATGAAGCCTTGGATTTTATTAATTACTGTAATATGTATGTTAGAAATTTGGTAGAAGTTGATTGTCATCACCCTAGTGTTAGAAAAATAGAAAATATACTAAAAATAATGTTTTTATATAATGATATAATGGATGATGCTACGTTGTTTTTACCTTATTTGAGTGGTAAAGACAAAGATAATATGGATTACTACTTAGATATGGTTGATTCAGAAGCAATAAAAAGTATGGATGTTGATTTTGAAAAAATTATGCAGATGATAGATGAGTGTAAATTTAAAACGCCACACCAATTATTAGCAACTTTAAAAAAATATACAATAGCGCATTTTAAAAATATGCTTTTATTAGATGTTCCAGATAAAAACTGTGCTATTTTTGATGGTGATGTTTTTGTTAAAAACGATAGTCGAATGCTATATTTATCACAGGTGGTATCTATAATCAATTTGTTTGATACACCTAGAGATGAGTATGAACAAATTCCTGATTTTACTCAGGAAATAAATGAAAAATATAATTTATTTCAGTCATATCGTTATTACTATACTCAATCTGATATTCAGGAACAAGATTTTTTAAGAAAAGTAAAAAAATGTAAATAAATTGTAGTAAAAATTAAAAAATAATAAATATTTTTTGTATAATACTAATATAACTTACAAGGAGGCTATATGTTAGAATTAAAAAATATTGATAAAAGTTATAAAACAGGAACTTTTGTTCAACACGCATTAAAGGATGTTTCAATAAAATTTAGAAAAAATGAATTTGTGGCTATTTTAGGAGCTAGTGGTAGTGGTAAGACAACACTTTTAAATATAATAGGTGGTTTAGATCGTTATGATAGTGGTGATTTAATTATTAATAATAAATCTACTAAAAAGTTTAAAAATATTGATTGGGACCGTTATCGTAATAATTGTATTGGTTTTATTTTTCAAAGTTATAATTTAATACCTCACATTTCTATTTTGGATAATGTTGAAATGGGAATGACTTTAAGTGGAGTTAATAGTAAAACTAGAAGAAGAAAAGCAAAAGATGCTTTGAAAAAAGTGGGTTTATTAGAACATATTCATAAAAAACCTAATCAACTATCAGGTGGGCAAATGCAGAGAGTAGCTATTGCTCGTGCTTTAGTTAATGACCCTGATATTATTTTAGCTGATGAACCAACTGGTGCGCTTGACACTAAAACTAGCATTCAAATTATGGACTTAATTAAGAAAATAGCTAAGGATAAATTAGTTATAATGGTAACTCATAATCCTGAACTTGCTCATGAGTATGCTAGTAGAATTATTGAGTTTCAAGATGGAGTAAAATTGAGTGACTCTAATCCGATAAAAGATACTGAAAAAGATGATAAAATGTTAAAAATTAGAAAAACAGCTATGAGTTTTGCTACAGCATTAAAATTATCTTTTAACAATATTAAAACTAAAAAGGGAAGAACTTTATTAACTGCCTTTGCTTCTAGTATTGGTATTATTGGTATAGGTTTAATTCTATCTTTATCAAATGGTTTTAAAATAGAAGTGGATAAATTTGAAAAAAATTCATTATCACAGGCACCAATTATTATAAGTACTCAAGCAATGAGTGCTACTAGTGATGATATTGATGAGGTGACATCTAATAAAAAATTAGAAAAATATACTGATAAAAAGGAAGTATATGTTCAAAAAGATATAGTTAAATCAATGTACCATACTAATAAAATAACTAATGATTATTTAACATTTTTAGAGAAAATGGATACTAAATATTTAGCTGGTACTGCTTATAGTAGAGGTACTAATTTAATCGTTATTAATAGAGATTATAATAATAACTACAACTTAGTTTCTACTTTAAATTCTAATATTCAGGAGTGGACATTACTACCTACTAATCCTAATAAAGATGCAAGTGGTGTGATTGATAATTTATATGATGTTATCGCGGGAGAAATTAATAATGATGAACCTGGATTAATATTACAGGTTGATAGTAAAAATCAGATATACGAGTCTGTTTTAGAAGTGCTTGGTATAGAAAATAGGGAAAATGTTAGCTTTGAAGAAATTATGAATAAGGAATTGAAAGTGGTATTAAATAACGATTATTACCTTAAATCTGGCAATATGTTTTATCCAAACCAGGATTTAGAATCATTATATAATAATAAAAATAGTATTACAGTTAAAGTACAGGCTATAATTCGTGGTAAAGAAGAACAAGAAATGATAACTAATGGTAGTGGTTTTGCTTATACTAATGCTTTAACTCAAAAGGTAATAGAAATTAATAAAAATTCTGATATAGTAAAACAACAGGAAAAGCTTGATTATAATATTTTGTCTAATTTACCTTTTGATGATACTAATACTAAGGAATATATGTTAGGATACTTAGGTAGTGATGTTGTACCACTAGTTATATATTTATATCCACAAGATTTTAATTCTAAAGAAGAAATAACTAAGTATTTAGATAGTTATAATGAGAATAAAAAGAGTGAAGATAAGATTGAATATACCGATATGGCTTCAATGATATCTAGTTTATCCGGAGGAATAATGGATGCTATAACAGTAGTATTAATAGCATTTTCATCAATATCGTTAGTTGTATCAAGTATTATGATAGCTATAATTACTTATATTAGTGTATTAGAAAGAACTAAAGAAATTGGTATTTTAAGAGCACTTGGTGCTAGAAAAAAGGATATTAAACGTGTATTTAATGCAGAAACATTCTTAATAGGACTAACAAGTGGATTGCTTGGAATTATTATTGCTTATATTTTAACTATCCCAACTAATAAGATTATTGAGAACTTATCCGGACTAGCTGGTGTTGCTAAATTAAATATTAGTCATGCTATTATATTGATTGTGATTAATATTGTTTTAACTATGATAGGTGGTGCTATTCCAGCAAGAATGGCTAGTAAAAAGAATCCTGTTGAATCATTAAGAACCGAGTAATTGGTTCTTTTTATAATAGTTGACATTATTTTATTAGGCAAGATGTTGATGAGATGTTTTATTAAAGATGTTAGAAATGGTTAATATTAGAAGAAGTGAAATACTTAATGGACAGAAAGATTATTTGTTGAGAGAATTTGATTGTACCAATTCTTTATTTTAGATGATAATTATCGTCAAACTAAAAAAGGTAAACATAGCGTTGTTTACCTTTTCTTATTTAATAAATTTTTTATATTTGTGATATAAACTCATTATTTCTAAATATGTTTTTTCACTTACATCATTTTGTAGCTTTTTCCAAATATCTTCATTATCATCAAACAGTTCTTCCCAATAATTTTTAATATAAAAGTGTATAATATTGATTTCTTTATCACTTACTTCAAGATTGTTGTTATTGATAAATTTAATAATATCTTCCTTTTTTAAATTATCTATATAACCTTTTAATATTTGTTTATACATTTTTTCCTCCCAATAAAAATATATGTAATATTTTTTATTTTTAACACACACTAATATTGGGTGATTGTATGAAAACTAAACTTAATAATATGAATAGTCGTATTAATGTTTTAAATGTTATTATTGTTGCCCTTTTTTTAATGATTATTGTTAATATTATTTACATAAATTGTTTTAAGTCATCTTTTTATAATAAAAAATTAGCAGAATTAACTAATACAATTATTTATGGCGAAAGTGCACCACGTGGAAGAATTTATGATCGTAATTATAATTTGTTAGTTGATAATATTTCTGTACCTGTTATTTATTATCAAAAACAAGCAAATGTTACACCATTGAAAGAAATAGAAATAGCTTATGACATTAGTAAACATATAGAACTACCATATGATAAATTGCTGAATAGAAATTTGAAAGAGTTTTATTTAGTGCTGAATGCCAATAAATGTAATGAAAAAATTACTGATATAGAATGGCAAAAATTGAAACAGAGAATTTTATCTAATGCTGATATTGAAAATTTAAAAATATCTAGAATTACAGATGAAGAACTTAGTAATTTTACTGATGATGATAAAAAAGCAGCTTATATTTATTATTTAATGAACCAAGGATATTCATATTCTGAAAAAGTTATTAAACGTAATGCTACTGATGAAGAATATGCTTATTTTGCAGAAAATAATTATCTACTAAATGGCTTTGATATTAAAACTACTTGGGAAAGAGTATACTTATATGGTAGTACATTTAAAAATATTTTAGGTAGTGTTGGTAGTATTCCTAAAGAAGCTAAAGATACATATTTGAAAAATGGTTATTTATTAACTGATACTGTTGGTCTAAGTAATATTGAGAAACAATATGAAGACTTGTTAAAGGGAGAAAAAGCTGAATACAAGAAAATTAATAATAATCAATTGATTTTAGTAAAAGAGGCTAAAAGAGGAAAAGATATTGTTCTTAATATTGATATAAATCTTCAAAAAGAAGTTGATTCTATTATTGATTCCTATTTGATAAAAGCTAAGAGTGAAGCTAATACTAAATATTTGAGTAAGACATATGTTGTGATTCAAATGCCTAATACGGGAGAAGTTTTAGCTATATCTGGTAGGCAAGTCTTAAAGGTTGATAATAAGTATCAAACCTATGATATTACTTCATATGCTTTAACTGATCCTATGACACCTGGTTCGGTAGTAAAAGGAGCATCAATGTTAGTCGGATATAATACAGGCGTTGTTAAAATGGGCGAATATATGACAGATGAATGCATTAAACTTGCTAATATTCCAGCTAAGTGTTCATCACATAGGGTAGGAAGATTAAATGATATTGTGGCTTTAGCTGAATCAAGTAATGTATATCAGTTTAAAATAGCTATGAAGGTTGGTAAAGCAGATTATAAATATAATAAAAAGATAGAAATCGATCCAGAAGCTTTTGATATATATAGAAATACATTTAAAGAGTTTGGACTTGGTGTTAAGACAGGTATTGATTTACCAGTAGAAAGTTTAGGTTATAGTGGAAAAAGTAGGGCTGTTGATTTACTTCTTAATTTTTCAATAGGACAATATGATAGTTATACACCAATTCAATTGTCACAATATATTACAACAATTGCGTCAAATGGAAAAAGATTGCAGCCAGTTTTGTTAAAAGAAATTCATGAAAGCAGTAATAACGAAGAAATAGGTAAACTAATAAAAAATGTGGAACCTAATATATTGAATACGGTAACTACTAAAGATGAATATTTAAAGCGTGTTCAAGAAGGATTTGTTGCAGTTATGGAAATTGGACTAGGTAGAAGAGTTATGGGAAATAGTCCTAGTCCTGCTGGTAAAACAGGAACTAGTGAAAGTTTTATTGATGCTGATGGTGATGGTAAAATTGATACTGAAACGGTTAGTAATGCTTTTGTTGGTTATGCTCCTAGCAACAATCCTGTTATGTCTATAAC